>NZ_PGEZ01000007.1 GCF_002797495.1 Mumia flava | reverse complement strand
ACCCTGCCAGCCAGCCCCAGGCCAGCCACGACGAAGACTTATAGGCGGTTCACAACTTGAAGTCAGCCGTGGCAGGGTTGGCCTGTGATTCGGGTGCCTGACAGGCTGCGGGAGACTTGGCAGCGCATCTCTGACGATGTGACCGCCGGGGTAGTCGTAGGGATCATTCTCATTGTGCTGGGGGGCTTGGGCACAGGAATCTGGGCCCTCGCACGAAGTGTCGGTGGAGACGACGAGCCTGCGAGTCCCCGTGAAGCAGCCCAGACGCCGCGGGAGCTGGCGGGTCTACCAACAGTATCGAGTGACGAACCATCGAGTCCGGCATCGTCACTCCCGACGCCCGTTCCACCGGCACCTCTCGTGACACCAGGTGTCCCACTCTCTCTTGAGGGCACACTGGGAGCGGCGAACCTGACGCTGGGCGAAGACAAATTGTCGTCCTGGGTCGAGGCCGCGCCAGAGGACTCCATTACTATGCGTCTCGCGCTCCAAAACACCGGCGCCCAGCCAGTCTCTGGGTTGGTTTTGCGAGCAAGACTCTTCCGTCCCGAACAGGAATCGGATGGTCTGCGCGTCCTTGACTTCACTGTTCGCAGTTCATCGTCGTCAGACGAATGGAAGATTCCCGGTGCGCAGCTCGTTCTGGAATGGCCTGCTGAAGACGGATGCGCTTTCGCTGTCGGTGGTCCGGCGGAATTTGCCAGGCCCATTAGTATCACCGACCTGACAGTCGAAGACTCGGGTGAAGCCGTTGCGCCCTTTGACTCCTGGAACAGTGAGGGGCCGGATGGAGTGGTCGTCCTGCAGGAGTTTCCATTGCCAACCGTTCAACCGAACACCACCCTAAGCTTGGTTGGCGGAGTTTCTGTCGCCAAGGTCGATGACGGCGCACATCAAATCCATGGTGCCGCGGTTCGGTTCAAGCATGAAGGTTCCGACGAGGAGTTTGAAGCCGTGGGTGAGGCAGCCGTAGGAGACACGCTTGAAGTCCTCATCTCACTGCACAACGGTTCGTGCGTGCAAGGTGATCCTTCGGTCAACGTTCGCACGTTCACCCGTGCGGAGCCGGGCCGTGGTGTCGTTAAAGTCGGTGCTCGAACGCACGACCCAATTGGCTTCTATCACCCACGGTCAACAAAGATGAGTGATGCCACCATCAATATTGAGGGTGGAGTAGATGCCAGGCTGAGTCCCCTCTCCGGAACAACCGTCCTGTGGCAGGCCGACTGCACTCGACCGGTCGAGATTGCAGATCTTCCCGACTGGATCTTCCAAGGTGGAGTAGACGTCAATGTTCCAGGATTTATCCCTCGAATGACGTGTGAGACTCATGCGCGGTACGTGACGACGCAAGTTCTCGTTGAGAGAGCCGAGTAGAACTCCGGGCGAGCAATGCCTCGCGATTGTTTGGTGGTCCAAATCCTTGAGTTCTGAACCACCAAACAAACTAGGGGACCCAC
>NZ_PGEZ01000006.1:2500-5459 GCF_002797495.1 Mumia flava | reverse complement strand
TGTCCGGCGGCGTCCTACTCTCCCACACAGTCTCCCGTGCAGTACCATCGGCGCTGAAGGGCTTAACTTCCGGGTTCGGAATGTTACCGGGTGTTTCCCCTTCGCCATGGCCGCCGTAACTCTACGGTCCACAACCTCTTCAATTGTTGTGTATCCAATTTACTCTGGTTGTGGTTCCAGAGCTTCACAGTGGTCTATGTGTGCGAGTATCCATGCAGTGCATGTGTGAGCAAGCCCTCGGCCTATTAGTACCGGTCAGCTCCACACATTGCTGCGCTTCCACTTCCGGCCTATCAACCCAGTCGTCTTCTGGGGGCCTTACCCCACCAAGGTGGGTGGGAAACCTCATCTTGAAACGTGCTTCCCGCTTAGATGCTTTCAGCGGTTATCACTTCCGAACGTAGCTAATCAGCCGTGCTCTTGGCAGAACAACTGACACACCAGAGGTTCGTCCATCCCGGTCCTCTCGTACTAGGGACAGCCTTTCTCAAGTTTCCTACGCGCGCGGCGGATAGGGACCGAACTGTCTCACGACGTTCTAAACCCAGCTCGCGTGCCGCTTTAATGGGCGAACAGCCCAACCCTTGGGACCTGCTCCAGCCCCAGGATGCGACGAGCCGACATCGAGGTGCCAAACCATCCCGTCGATATGGACTCTTGGGGAAGATCAGCCTGTTATCCCCGGGGTACCTTTTATCCGTTGAGCGACGCCGCTTCCACATGCCAGCGCCGGGTCACTAGTCCCGACTTTCGTCCCTGCTCCACCCGTCGGTGTCACAGTCAAGCTCCCTTGTGCACTTACACTCAACACCTGATTGCCAACCAGGCTGAGGGAACCTTTGGGCGCCTCCGTTACATTTTAGGAGGCAACCGCCCCAGTTAAACTACCCACCAGGCACTGTCCCTGATCCGGATCACGGACCTAAGTTAGACATCTAGTACGACCAGAGTGGTATTTCAACAACGACTCCACAACCACTGGCGTGGCTGCTTCACAGTCTCCCACCTATCCTACACAAGCCGAACCAAACACCAATACCAAGCTGTAGTGAAGGTCCCGGGGTCTTTCCGTCCTGCCGCGCGTAACGAGCATCTTTACTCGTAGTGCAATTTCGCCGAGCTCGTGGTTGAGACAGCGCCCAAGTCGTTACTCCATTCGTGCAGGTCGGAACTTACCCGACAAGGAATTTCGCTACCTTAGGATGGTTATAGTTACCACCGCCGTTTACTGGGGCTTAAGTTCAGTGCTTCGCACACGAAGCGCTAACACGTCCCCTTAACCTTCCAGCACCGGGCAGGAGTCAGTCCGTATACATCGAATTACTTCTTCGCACGGACCTGTGTTTTTAGTAAACAGTCGCTTGGGCCTGGTCTCTGCGGCCTTCACCGCTCCCCCAGCAAAGGGTTCACGGATCCGGCCCCCCTTCTCCCGAAGTTACGGGGGCATTTTGCCGAGTTCCTTAACCACGATTATCTCGATCGCCTCGGTATTCTCTACCTGACCACCTGTGTCGGTTTGGGGTACGGGCGGCTCTGGTACTCGCTAGAGGCTTTTCTCGACAGCATAGGATCACTCACTTCACCACAAACGGCTCGGCATCGGATCTCAGACACATGACAGACGGATTTACCTACCTGTCGCCCTACATCCTTACACGCGGACAACCATCGCCGCGATGAGCTACCTTCCTGCGTCACCCCATCACTTGCCTACTACCAGCTCGGTTCACACGCTCACTCCCAAGAACCAGACCCCGAAGGGTCCGGAACAGAAGATCACCCGCTTAGCATCACTGATTCAGCATGGGCGCACCAACGCCGGTACGGGAATATCAACCCGTTGTCCATCGACTACGCCTGTCGGCCTCGCCTTAGGTCCCGACTTACCCAGGGCAGATTAGCTTGACCCTGGAACCCTTGGTCATTCGGCGGAAGAGTTTCTCACTCTTCATTCGCTACTCATGCCTGCATTCTCACTCGTGTGGCATCCACGGCTGGGTCACCCCGCCGCTTCCCACGCCACACGACGCTCCCCTACCCATCCACACACCTGGACCCACCCAAAGAGTGGGCCGAGTACACGTATGAATGCCATAGCTTCGGCGGGTTGCTTGAGCCCCGCTAAATTGTCGGCGCAGAATCACTTGACCAGTGAGCTATTACGCACTCTTTCAAGGGTGGCTGCTTCTAAGCCAACCTCCTGGTTGTCTCTGCGACTCCACATCCTTTTCCACTTAGCAACCGCTTAGGGGCCTTAGCTGATGGTCTGGGCTGTTTCCCTCTCGACTACGGAGCTTATCCCCCGCAGTCTCACTGCCGCTCTCTCACTTGCCGGCATTCGGAGTTTGGTTGATTTCGGTAAGCTTGTAGGCCCCCTAGACCATCCAGTGCTCTACCTCCGGCAAGAAACAAACGACGCTGCACCTAAATGCATTTCGGGGAGAACCAGCTATCACGGAGTTTGATTGGCCTTTCACCCCTATCCACAGGTCATCCCCTCAGTTTTTAACCTAAGTGGGTTCGGTCCTCCACGCAGTCTTACCCACGCTTCAACCTGCCCATGGATAGATCACCCCGCTTCGGGTCTAGAGCACGCGACTCAACGCCCTGTTCGGACTCGCTTTCGCTACGGCTACCCCACCACGGGTTAACCTCGCCACGTACCACTAACTCGCAGGCTCATTCTTCAAAAGGCACGCCGTCACAATCCCACAAGGAGATCGCTCCGACGGATTGTAGGCACATGGTTTCAGGTACTATTTCACTCCCCTCCCGGGGTACTTTTCACCTTTCCCTCACGGTACTGGTCCGCTATCGGTCATCGAGGAGTATTTAGGCTTAACGGGTGGTCCCGCCAAATTCATGCGCAATTCCAGGAGTCACGCACTACTCGGGAAAACACACAGAAGGCTCCAGCTTACGTCTACAGGGGTCTCACCCTCTACGCCAGACCATTCCA
>NZ_PGEZ01000005.1 GCF_002797495.1 Mumia flava | reverse complement strand
AGCGTCGCCGTGGCCACCAGCCCCGCAGCCACCACCGCCGCGGGGCGTGCCCAGCGCGCCGGGACCGACCGCGAGGAACGGCCGGCTACCGACCGGACGGCCGCGAGACGCGGCACGGGAACGGACACACGGGGGAGACGCAGTCGGCGCCAGGGCGGAGGCGCGGCGGCCTTCCTGTGGCGGGGGGAAGCCACGAAGACGTACCTTCCGTCGACGACAAGGACCTCGTGGCAGTGAACCACACCGGCCCAAGTGCGGCCAAGACCGGGCGCAATCGGACATTCCTCGTCCACAGGCCGACGGCTCGCCCCTGGCGCTCGGCACCATCCGTGCCTACTGTGAGCCGGGTCACAACCGGAACCACTCACAAGGAGGTCCACGTGCGACGATCACTGATCGCAGCCGCCTCGGCGGTCGCACTCGCCTTCGGCGCGGTTACCGCCGCCCCGGCGAGCGCCCACGACAGCAAGGACGGCCGCGGATACGGCCACCACGAGTCGCGGAGCGCGCAGAAGCTCACACGCGCCGTCACGGTCCGCGGGATCATGAAGCACCAGCGCGCGTTCCAGCGCATCGCCGACGCGAACGACGACAACCGCGCGTCCGGGCTCCCCGGCTACGACGCCTCCGTCGACTACGTGTCGAAGAAGCTCAGGCGCGCCGGCTACGACGTGACGGTGCAGCCGTTCACGTTCTCGTTCTTCCGCGAGCTGGCACCCGCCGAGCTCGAGCAGCTCTCCCCCACGCCGACCGACTACGAGACCGGCACCTTCGACTACTCCGGTGGCGGCGAGGTCACCGGCACCGTGGTCCCGATCGACGTCCAGGTGCCCGCCCCGGCCGAGCCGGGGGTCACCTCGGGCTGCGAGGCCGAGGACTTCGACCCCGCGCCGGCGGAGGACGCGGTCGCGCTGGTCCAGCGCGGGAGCTGCAACTTCTCCGTGAAGACGGACAACGCCGCCGCGGCCGGCTACGACGCGGTGATCATCTTCAACGAGGGGCAGCCCGGCCGCGACGGCCTGGTCGTCGGAACCCTCGGGGCACCTGCATCGATCCCGGTCGTCGGCCTCTCCTACGCCGACGGCGCCGCCCTGGTCGAGCAGGCCGAGGCGGGCGACGTCACCGTCCGGGTCAGCACCGAGGTCGAGGTCGACCCCGAGCGGACGACGTACAACGTGATCGCAGACCTGCCTGCGAAGAAGGGCCACCACAAGGGCAGCGGCAAGGGGAAGGGCAAGGGCTGGGGACACGGCCCCGCCAACCCCGACGAGGTCGTCGTCGTCGGCGCCCACCTCGACTCGGTCGCAGCCGGACCGGGCATCAACGACAACGGATCCGGCTCCTCGACGATCCTCGAGATCGCTGAGGAGATGGCGGACCTCAAGCTGACGAAGAAGCTGGTCCGTCCGGTGCGCTTCGCCTTCTGGGGCGCGGAGGAGGCCGGGCTGCTCGGCTCGGAGTACTACGTGGCCAACCTGTCGGACGAGGAGAAGGACGCGATCTACGCGAACCTCAACTTCGACATGCTCGGGTCGCCGAACTACGTCCGATTCGTCTACGACGGCGACGGCTCCGACACCCCCGAGGCCGGACCGGAGGGGTCGGCGCAGATCGAGCAGATCTTCACCGACTACTTCGACGGCGAGGGACTGGCGAGCGAGCCGACCGCGTTCGACGGGCGCTCCGACTACGGCCCGTTCATCGCCGAGGGCATCCCGGCGGGCGGCCTGTTCTCGGGCGCCGAGGGGGTCAAGACCGAGGAGCAGGCGGACGAGTACGGCGGGACCGCGGGTGAGCCGTACGACCCGTGCTACCACCAGGCCTGCGACACGATCGACAACCTGAGCGCCGACGCGCTCGACGAGCTCGGCGACGCCGCGGCCCACGCGGTGGCGACGCTGACGACGTCGAAGGAGGGCCTGGGCACCTCCTGACGCGCGACGTCACGACGTCACGACGTCACGACGAGGACCGTGGGTCGCTCCCGAGCCGGGCGCGGCCCACGGTCACGTCAGTCGACCCGGCGGACGGCGAGCAGCGCTTCGGCCAGGTCGCCGGTCGCCTCCTCACCGATCGCGTCGCCGAGCAGGCCGACGAACGCACCCGTGAGCGCGTCCTCGGCGTTGCGCCACCGCACGTCGTCACCAGGCCGCGCGACCTTCTGCGCAGCCTCGATCTCCTCCGGCTTCCACCCGAGACTGCCCATCCCCTCCGCGCCCGCACGCGGGTCGACGAGCATCGCCCGGAACACCGGAAGCCCGACGAGCGCAAGGGCTCCGAAGTACAGACCGCCGCGGATCTCGCGCACGACGTTGGCGCTGTGGACGACCCGGGCGGGGACGTCGTCGGGTCGCGGCAGCCGCGCGAATGCCATCGCGAGCGGCGCCGGACCCAGCGTGGTCTCGTCCACGACCCGCTCCAGCAGGTCGGCCGCCCGCGCCGCCGCCTCGTCGTCGACGACGTTCTCGCGAGCCCAGCGATGGCTCACGTCGACGTACGACTCCACCGCGTCGGCGCAGACGACGTCCGGGGTCCGCGACCAGATCGACTCGACGACGCGGCGGGGGAAGATGCCCAGGACGTCCTCGGCCGTGTCCACCGAGACGTCCCCGAGCACGCCGACCCGACCGCGGAAGTACAGCGCCGCCGACGGCATCCCGGCCTCCTTCGACGTCGATCGGATGAGCGAAGAGGTCATGAAGGCGCTGCCGAGCTTGTCCAGGGCATCGCGCCAGGGGTCACGCGTCGTCATGCCGGTAACCTAGCGGTGGCCCGGCCCACCCCGTCGTACGCCTCTCCGTGCGAGTTCCCCCCGAGGAGTCCCACCCGTGACCGTGATCCGCCTGCTCGCGGCCAACGTCGTTCTGCTCGTCGCCTGGGTCGGGGTCCTCCTGCTGCTCGGCTCCCGACTCGGACCTCTGGAGCTCGGCCTGCTCGTGCTGGGCGTGGTGACGTCGTCGGTGCTCGTGTCCCGCCGGATCCTCGGCCGTGACGGCAACGACCCACGGCTGGTCACGGTCTCGCTGCCGCCCTCGGTGCCCGAGGAGTCCTGACGTCGCGCGACGCCTCCGCGCGACGCCTCCGCGCGACGCCTCCGCGCGACGCCTCCGCGCGACGGGACCGCGCGACGGGACCGCGCCCCCGGCATCTGACGCGCCGCCGCGCCGTCGTCAGTGTGGCTGCCAGGCGTCCTCGTCGGTGGTCAGCTCCTCCACCGCGTCCGGGAGCGCACCCGCGACGAGGTGCGCGATCGTGACCGACTCGAAGACCTCGCGCAGGCTGGCACGGGCAGCGATCCAGACGTGCTGGAGCACCTCGGCCGACCCGCTGTAGGTCACCGCCTCCGGCCGGAGGCCGTACACGCTGACCAGCGGCCCGTCCACGGCGCGGACCACGTCGGCGACGGTGATGGACTCGGCGTCACGAGCGAGCCGCCAGCCCCCGGACTGACCGCGCTGGCTCACGACGACACCGGCGCGGCGCAGGTCGGCGAGGATCGCCTGGAGGAAGCCGTGCGGGATGTCCTGCTGCCTCCCGATCTCCTCCGCCGAGACCGGCCCGTCCTCGGCGCGACCGGCGATCTCGATCAGACCGCGCAGCGCGTAGTCCGCCTTCGTCGACACCCGCATGGCCCCATGATCCCAGACAGGTCGACCTGGTCGAGTGAGCAACCCGGTTCACTCGACTTCTCGACCAATCCGCGACCCGGGCTTGCGTGGGTTACCGACGAGTAGGACACTGGAGTTACTGACCAGTAGAACTGCCGGTTCACGTACGGACCGGCACCACACCAAGGACGGGTCGCCGTGGGCCACTACAAGAGCAATCTCCGCGACATCGAGTTCAACCTCTTCGAGGTGTTCGGCCGTGACGAGGTCCTCGGCCAGGGACCGTTCGAGGACGTCGACGTCGAGACCGCGAAGAGCATCCTGAGCGAGATCGACCGGATGGCGCGCGAGGACCTCGCGGAGTCGTTCGCCGACGCCGACCGCAACCCGCCGGTCTTCGACCCGGAGACGAGCACCGCACCGGTGCCGGCCGCGTTCAAGAAGAGCTACCGGACCTGGATGGACAGCGGCTACTGGCGGCTCGGCACGATGGCCGAGCTCGGCGGGACCCTGGCCCCGTCCAGCATCAACTGGGCGCTCGGCGAGATGGTCCTCGGCGCCAACCCGGCGATCTGGATGTACGGCGCCGGTCCGATGTTCGCCGGTGTGGTCCACCGCAACGGCACCGAGCGGGACCGCACGATCGCGCAGCACATGGTCGAGCGCGAGTGGGTCTCGACCATGGTGCTGACCGAGCCCGACGCCGGTTCGGACGTCGGCGCCGGCCGCACCAAGGCGTACCTCCAGGAGGACGGCACCTGGCACATCGAGGGTGTCAAGCGCTTCATCACCTCGGCGGAGAGCGATCTGTCCGAGAACATCATCCACCTCGTGCTCGCGCGGCCGGTCGGCATCGAGGGCGCCGGCGGCCCGGGGACGAAGGGGCTGAGCCTCTTCATCGTCCCGAAGTACGGCTTCGACCTCGAGACCGGCGAGCTGGACGGCACCCGCAACGGCGCGTACGTCACCAACGTCGAGCACAAGATGGGGATCAAGGTCTCCAACACCTGCGAGGTCACCTTCGGCGACGGCGCGCCGGCCAAGGGCTGGCTGCTGGGCGAGGTGCACGACGGGATCGCGCAGATGTTCCAGGTGATCGAGAACGCCCGGATGATGGTCGGCACCAAGGCCATCGCGACCCTGTCGACCGGCTACCTCAACGCGCTCGACTTCGCGAAGGAGCGCGTCCAGGGCGCCGACATGCTCGACCCGGCGAAGGACGCCCCGCGCGTCACGATCACCCATCACCCCGACGTGCGTCGCTCGCTGATGACCCAGAAGTCGTTCTCCGAGGCGCTGCGCTCACTGGTGATCTACACCGCGACCTGGCAGGACCAGGTGATGCTGGCCGAGGCGAAGGGTGAGCGCGACGAGCTGGCCGAGCGGGTCAACGACCTGCTGCTCCCGATCGTCAAGGGGTACGGCTCGGAGCGTTCGTGGGTGCTCCTCGGCACCGAGTCGCTGCAGACGTTCGGCGGGTCGGGCTTCCTGCAGGAGTACCCGATCGAGCAGTACGTCCGCGACGCGAAGATCGACACCCTGTACGAGGGCACGACCGCCATTCAGGGCCAGGACCTGTTCTTCCGCAAGATCGTGAAGGACCAGGGCCAGGCGATCGCGCACGTCGCTCAGGAGATCCAGGCGTTCATCGGCTCCGAGGCCGGCAACGGACGGCTCAAGCAGGAGCGCGAGCTGCTCGCGAAGGGCCTCGAGGACGCGCAGGGCCTGCTCGGTGTCGTCTTCGGCCAGATGATGTCGGCGAACCCGGCCGACGGTGGCGACCCGAAGAACGTCTACAAGGTCGGGCTCAACACGACCCGCCTGCTGATGGCGCTCGGCGACGTCGTGTGCTCGTGGCTGCTGCTGCGCGGCGCCGAGGTCGCGCTCAAGGCGCTCGACGCAGGCGGCGTGTCCGAGTCGGACCGGCACTTCTACGAGGGCAAGGTCGCGGCGGCCCAGTGGTTCGCCCGTCAGGTCCTCCCGAAGCTCGCCGCCGAGAAGGCGATCGCCGAGGTTACCGACCTCGACGTGATGGAGCTCGACGAGGCCGCTTTCTGAGCGAGCACCGCCAGAGCGAGCACGGCACACGCGTGAGCGCGTAGCCCGCACGCATGACGACGCCCCGTCCGGTACCGCCGGGCGGGGCGTCGGCGCGTACGGCGCTCTGACGATCACCTGCCGGTGTCAGCGGAGGACGGACGCGGCGGCCGCCGCGAGCTGCCCGTCGTACGTCACCAGAGGGACCTGCCGCTCCCGGGCAAGGTGCAGGTAGGCAGCGTCGTACGCCGAGAGGTTGTGCTCGACGGCGATCGCTGCGAGCCCGACGGGGCTCGGATGCTCGGCCACCACCGAGATCGGCAGGCGCCCGAGCCCACCCAGGACCGAAGCAAGATCCGTCGGGTCGATCCGCCCGCGTCGCACCGCGGAGACCGCGGCGTTCGCCACCTCGAACAAGAAGATCGAGGGCACGACGGCGCGCGCGCCACCCTGGAACGCGTCACGCACACCGCCGGGGTCCTCGTCCTCGAAGATCAGCGACAACGCCGCGGACGCGTCGAGCACGAACTCGGTCAACGGCGCCCCTCGGCGATCATGGCGCGGACCGACGGGTCCCCGGGGCGGCGCGGGACCCGCTGCCGGTGGAGCTCGTCGAGCACGACGTCGATCGGTGTGGTCGACGTGTCCACTCCGATCAGCCGCGCGACGGGTCGGCCGTGCTTGGTGATCGTCACGATCGAACCCGCCTCGACCTCCTCGAGGAGGTAGGAGAGCCGGGTCTTGGCCTCGTACGCACCCACTTCGATCTCCTGTGCCGTCATACGACGAGACTAGTCTTCGACTAGTCGGTACGTCAACGCCGACTTCTGCCCGTGCACGCGGAGCCGCGTGCTCGAGCGCCCGCGCCGACGCCCGCCGGGACTAGAGTCGGAGGCGTGTCCATGCCACCGCCGGCGCAGCCGCCCGCGGAGCCGCCCGCGCAGCCGCGAGGGTCCGCGACCGGCCCGCCACGCCGGCGGCCCGCGGCCGGCTGGTACGCGGTCGGGGCGGTGATCGCCACCCTCGGCGTGATCGGCGCCCTCGCCCTGGGGGTCGGCACCCTCGTGATCGCGGTCTCCGCGAGGCCGGAGCCGGTCGGACCGGCCGGGACGTTCACGATGCCGCGCGGCGACCTCGCCGTGTGGGTTCGCGCGGACGGGCTCGAGCGCATGACCGACCGGATCGACGGCATGCCGTCCGGGATGCCCGGCGACGGGAGCGACCCGAGCGACGGCGGCCCGACCGGCGCCGAGCTCGGCGTCACCTGCATGGTCGCCCCGAGCGGGGACGCGACGCTGGCGACCGAGGTTCCCGCCCTCCGCTACGACCGCGCGGAGTTCGACGACTGGCACCTGGTGGCGGTGCTGCCACAGGCGGATGCGCGCCACTTCGCCGGAGACAAGATGCAGATCGCGTGCTCGTCGCGAACGCCACTGCTCGCGGAGGCGGAGTGGGCGACCGGGTCGAAGCCGGCCCTGCTCTGGCTGATCGTGCTGATCGGCGGTGCGTTCCTCGTCGGGGTCGGCGGGCTGGCCGTCGGCGCGGTCGCCGCGCTCGTGGTGTGGCTCCTCCGCCGCCGGTCCGCAGCTGCCTGACCGGCCCGTACCGCGAGGTGCTCGTCCGCCGCTGATCCGTGCCCTGCGCCCCGCCCGCCCGTCCGCGATCCGGGCAGTCCGGGGAGGAATCACTCCTCCGCTTCTTCCCCGGATCGCCCGCATCGCGGACGGGCGGGTTGGTTAGGCTTACCTAGGTCGCGTAGCATCCCCCGCGTGGGGAAGAAGAAGCAGAGCACGAAGGGCAAGAAGAAGCTGCCCAAGATCGAGTGCTGCGTGTCCAAGTCCCGCTGCGGCCGGTGTCCGATCCGCATGCTGAAGGACGGCAATCTCCCCGACGGCTACACCGTCAAGAAGCGTCGCCTCGTCCGCGTCGACGGCAAGAAGGTCACGAAGAAGCGGCTCGCGAAGGCCGCGTGACCTGCTCCGTCGTCGCCGGGTCCGGCGCGATCCGCTCGAGCTTCGTCCACCCTGTCCAGCCCCGCTCCTCGAGGAGTTCCAGCACGCGCGGCGCGATCGGCACCGACTCCAGGAACACGGTGTCGAGCAGGTCGACCAGCTCGTCGGAGAACGCGAACTCCTCTTCGTGGTCGTCCCACGACTGGTCGCTCGAGCTGATGCTGGTGACGAGCGTGTCGACCAGGACCGGCAGCCGCGGATCGTCGGGACTCCACTCGATCGCCTCGCTGAGGTCCCGGTAGAGGTCGACCACCATCGGCTCGTCGAGCTGCGCCGACTTGAGCGCCATCATCGTCGCCATCTGGTCGGGCAGCTGGGCCGCGACGAGGATCCATGCGTCCCGCTCGCCCACGACCATCTTCTCCGGGATGCCCAGCGCGCGGAGCCGGTCGAGGTACGCCACCACCTCGGGCGGGAGCGCGAGGCTCTCCCCCGCCGCGAGCTGGGCGATCTGCGTCCGGTGCCGCTGTCGCTCGCGGATCTCCGCGCGCAGACGCCTGTCGATGTCGGCGACCGCGGCGGCGAACTCCTCGTCGTCCGCGTCGAGCAGCTCCTTGACGCGCGACAAAGGCACACCCGCGCCTGCCAGAGTGCGGATCCGGATCAGGTCCACCACGGCGGCGGCGTCGTAGCGTCGGTAGCCGGAGTGGTCACGGTCGGGCTCCTGCAGCAGACCCTTCGCGTGGTAGTGCCGCACGGCCCGCACCGTCACCCCCGCGTACGACGCGAGCTGGCTGATCGTGAGCACTCCGGCCTCCCCTCAGGCGATCTTGCGGTGGTACGTCGACACGGCCAGAGCGTAGGCGACGACGAGGATCCCCACGCACCACGCGAGCGCGACCCACACGTCGTTGCCGACCGGCTGCCCGTCGAACAGCGCCCGGATCGTGTCGACGATCGACGTCACCGGCTGGTGCTCGGCGAACGCCCGGACGGGCGCGGGCATCGAGTCCGTCGGCACGAAGGCGGAGCTGACGAACGGCAGGAAGATCAGCGGGTACGAGAACGCGCTGGCGCCCTCGACCGAGCTGGCCGTCAGGCCCGGGATCACGGCGAGCCAGGTGAGCCCGAGCGTGAAGAGGCCGAGGATGCCGGCGACGGCGAGCCACGCGAGCACACCGGCGCCCGTACGGAAGCCCATGAGCAGAGCGACGAGGACGACGACGACGAGCGAGACCGTCGTCGCGACCACGGAGGTCAGGACGTGGGCCCACAGCACCGCCGACCGTGCGATCGGCATCGACTGGAACCGCGCGACGATGCCGCCCTTGAGGTCCAGGAAGAGCCGGTACGCGGTGTAGGAGATGCCGGACGCGATCGTGATGAGCAGGATCCCGGGGAGCAGGTAGTCGACGTACTCCTCGGTGCCCGTGTCGATCGCCCCGCCGAAGACGTACACGAACAGCAGCATCATCGCGATCGGGATCACCGCGGTGGTGATGATCGTGTCCGGGCTGCGCCCCACGTGACGCAAGGACCGGCCGGTGAGGGTGGCGGTGTCGCCGAGGAACTGGGTGGTCATCGTGACTCCTGGCTGTTGTCGCTCGTGCTGGTGATGGCGAGGAAGATCTCCTCGAGGGACGGCTGCTTCTCGACGTAGGTGACCTCCGCGGGCGGGAACAGCTGCTTCAGCTCCGCCAGCGTCCCGTCGGCGATGATGCGTCCCTCGTGCAGGATCGCGATCCGGTCGGCGAGCTGCTCGGCCTCCTCGAGGTACTGGGTGGTGAGGAGCACGGTCGTGCCGTTCGCGGCCAGCTCCTTGACGGCCTGCCACACCTCGATCCGTGCCTGCGGGTCGAGCCCGGTGGTCGGCTCGTCGAGGAACACGACCGGCGGGTCGCCGATCAGGCTCATGGCGATGTCGAGCCGACGCCGCATGCCGCCGGAGTACGTCCCGACGCGTCGGTCGGCGGCGTCGGTGAGCGAGAAGCGTACGAGCAGCTCCGCGACGACGGCGCGGGGCTGGGGGACGCGCCGCAGCCGAGCGACGAGCGCGAGGTTCTCGCGGCCGGTGAGGATCTCGTCGACCGCCGCGAACTGTCCGGTCAGGCTGATCGACTCGCGCACGCGCGCGGGCTGGGTCGCGACGTCGAAGCCGCACACCGTGGCTGTGCCGGCGTCGGCGGCGAGCAGGGTGGAGACGATCGTGATCGTCGTGGTCTTGCCCGCTCCGTTGGAGCCGAGCAGTGCGTAGATGCTCCCCGGGGCGACGGCGAGGTCGACCCCCCGGAGCACCGTCAGCTCGCCGAAGGACTTCTCGAGCCCGGCGATCTCGATGGCTGGTTGCGTGGTCATGCGAACAGCATCGAGGGTTGACGCTACGTCAGGGTCAAGCGCGAATTCAGGACGCGCCTCCGAGCGGCAGATCGATGCGCGCGTCGGCACCCTCGACCAGCCGTACGGGCACGCCCCAGTCCTGCTGGTGCACGTGGCAGGCGGCGCCGGGAGCGTCGCCGTCGTCGCAGGATGCGGCCATCGCCGCGACGTGCAGCACCCCGTCGCCGACGGCCGCATCGAGCACCAGCCGGCGGCGCAGGTCGGTCCCGCTCCCCTCTCCCTCGCGCAGCAGCGCCGGCGGGGTCGCGGTCACCACCAGGCGCGACGACGGGCCGAACCGGTCGTCGAGATGCTGCCCCGGCGGCGGCGTGAAGGCGACGACCAGCTCCACCGCACCGGGCGCCACGTCGGTGACGGGTCGGCCGGTGACGTGCGACGAGCCCGACGCGGTCGCGGTCGCGTCGAGCCGGACGGTGACGAGGCGGTGCGCCGCGGACTCGACCACGAGGACCGAGCGGCCGTCGGCACCCACGAGCAGCCCCGACGGCTCCGCGAGCCCGGTGGCGAGCGTGCTCACGACGCCGCTGGTCGGGCCGTAGCGTCGGACCGCTCCGTTGTACGTGTCGGCGATGCCGACCGAGCCGTCCGGCAGCACCGCGACACCGAGGGGGTGCTGGAGCAGCGCGTCGGCGGCCGGTCCGTCGGTGAAGCCGAAGTCGAACAACCCGGACCCGATCACCGTCTCGACCCGGAGGTCGTCGTCGCCGACGCTGCCCCCGTGGCGGCCCGTCCCGTCGACCACGACGCGGCGCAGTGCGCTCGTCTCCGAGTCCGCGACCCACAGCACGTCACCGTCCGGAGCCAGCCGCGACGGCTGGGCGAACCACGCCTCGGCCGGCAGCCCGTCGACCAGACCCTCGTTCGTCGTGCCCGCGGCCACGGCGACGACGCCCGTGCGCGGGTCGTACGTCCAGAGCTGGTGGATCCCGGCCATCGCGATCCACACGCGGTCGCGCCACCACGCCACGTCCCACGGCGACGACAGCGAGGTGGTGCCGTCGCCCTGCATCCACGCGCGCCCGTCGCCCGCGAGCACCGTCGTGCTCCCGTCGTCGAGCGCGAGCCCGACCAGGCGGTGGTCGACGGTGTCGGCGACCACCACGTCGTACGGGAGGTCGCGCCGGACCTCGTCGGGCAGCAGCAGGAGGCCGTTGGGCTCGCGGAACCCGCCGTACCGCCGCTGGACCGTCGACCCGTCCGCGTCCAGCTCGACGAGCTCGCCGTGGCCGGCGTCGGCGACGAGCACAGAGCCCTCCGGCAGCCGGACCGCGCTCGCGGGAAAGCGCAGGTCGCCGGGCTCCTCGACCGGCGGGACGTACGGGGAGGCGCCGCGCGTCAGCGTCCCGCGCTCCTCGTAGTGCGGGACCAGCTCCTCGAGCAGCGCGTCGATCGCGTGCACGTGGCCCTCCCCGGCGTACTGCGCGACGACGTAGCCCTCGGGGTCGACGAGCACGAGCGTCGGCCACGCCCGCGCGGTGTAGGCCTGCCAGGTCACGAGCTCCGGGTCGTCCAGGACCGGGTGGTGCACGCCGTACCGCTCGACCGCCGCGAGCAGCGCGTCCGGGTCGGCCTCGTGCTCGAACTTCGGCGAGTGCACGCCCACCACGACCAGCGCGTCGGCGTACTTCTCCTCCAGCGGCCGCATCTCGTCCAGGACGTGCAGGCAGTTGATGCAGCAGAAAGTCCAGAAGTCCAGCAGGACGAAGCGTCCGCGCAGGTCAGCGATGTCGTACGCCGCGCCGCCGGTGTTGAGCCAGCCACGGCCGACGAGCTCGGGAGCGCGGACGCGGGGCAGGGTCGAGCCGTTCACCGCACCAGTGTGCCAGCGCGTACCCGGGGGTCCGCGCGGCTAGGGTCGAGGCGTGAACGCCGATCGGCAGACCGCGATCCTGGAGGCGGCGCGCCAGCAGTTCGCGCGGCACGGGTACGCAGGGTCGACGATCCGGTCGATCGCCGCCGAGGCCGACGTGGACCCCGCGCTCGTGATGCACTACTTCCGCACCAAGGACGCGCTGTTCGCCGCCACGCTCGATCAGGCCTCGGCGCTGATCGACGGGGTCGCGGCCGCCCTCGAGGGGCCGCGCGACGGGCTCGCGGAGCGCCTCGCCCGCGCGTACCTCGGAGCCTGGGAGGCTCCCCAGACGTCGCTCACCCTCCTGTCGGTCGCCCGATCCGCCCTGTCGTCGCCGGTCGCCGCGCAGATCGTGCGCCAGATGCTCGAGGGCCGGCTGCTGGCCCGGCAGACGACGGTGCGCCCGGAGCGACTCAACCTCGTCGGTGCCCAGCTGTTCGGGATCGCCACCGCCCGCTACGTGCTGCGAACCGAGCCACTCGCCTCGATGACGCTCGACGAGGTGGTCGTCACCATCGCTCCCGCGCTGCACGCACTGCTCGTGGACTGATCCGCGACACGCCTGCGACCTGCTTCAACACCTGTTGACCACGACCACGGTACGCCGTAGCGTGACGAGCGTGAGA
This sequence comes from Mumia flava, assembly GCF_002797495.1. Lineage (NCBI taxonomy): Bacteria > Bacillati > Actinomycetota > Actinomycetes > Propionibacteriales > Nocardioidaceae > Mumia > Mumia flava. Next base: position 19,953 of record NZ_PGEZ01000005.1, on the reverse strand, counting down.
GCGATGATCGTCAAGGAGTTCCGCGAGCTCGTCCGCGACCGCCGGACCCTCGCGATGCTGATCGCCCTGCCGCTGCTGTTCCTCATCATCTTCGGCTACGCCGCGAACTTCTACGTCTCCGACGTGCAGACCGCCGTGGTCGGACCGCAGGCGACCAAGGTCGCGTCGCAGCTGCCGGGCCTCTTCGACGTGGAGGTGACCGAGTCCGGCGACGACAAGGCCGACGCCGAGCAGCTGCTCCAGGACAACACCGTCGACGTCGCGTTCGTCACCGGCGAGCAGCCGATGGTCGCGCTGGTCGACGGATCGAACCTGTTCGCCGCCCAGTCGGCCGTGGCAGCGCTCAACAAGATGGGCGACTCGGTCCAGACCGACGTCCTCTACAACCCCGACCTCAAGACGTCGTGGGTGATGGTCCCCGCGATCATCGGGCTGATCCTCACCTTCATCGGCACGATCATCACGAGCATCGGGCTGGTCCGGGAGCGTGAGGCCGGCACGCTCGAGCAGCTCGCGGTGATGCCGATCAAGCCGAGCACGGTCATCCTGGGCAAGATCACCCCGTACTTCCTGCTCGCCGGCCTCGACATGATCGTCGTGACGGTCCTCGGGATCGTGCTGTTCGACGTGCCGTTCAACGGCAACGTCGTCACGTTCGCGCTCGGTGCCGCGATCTTCCTCTTCGTCGTGCTCGGTCTCGGTGTGCTGATCTCGACCGTCTCGAACACCGCCGGGCAGGCGATCCAGACCGCGATGTTCGTGCTGCTGCCGCAGATCCTGCTGTCCGGGATGATCTTCCCGCTCGACGCGATGGCGGCGGGCGTCCGCTGGATCGGCTACCTGCTCCCGCTGACCTACTTCACGATCATCTCCCAGGGCACGATGCTCCGCGGCGCCTCCCTCGAGTCGATGTGGTACGCCTACGTCATCCTCGCGGTGATGGCGGTCGTCGTGTTCACGGCCGCGACCCTGCGGTTCCGGCGGGACCTCGCCCCCGGCGGCGGTTCCGACGGCAGCGGTTCCGACGACGCTGCGTCCGACGACGGAGCGGCGGGCGACGGAGCGGCCGAAGACGGAGTGGCGGACGACGGCGCGGACAGTGCCGAGGCCGGCACGACGCCGAGGGAGAGCGCGCCGTGACGTTCGGTCTGGACGCCGTCACGGTGTCGTACGGCGAGGTCCGCGCGCTGGACGACGTGACCGTCGCGGCACCGCCAGGATCGGTGGTCGCGCTCGTCGGCGGCGACGGCGCGGGCAAGTCGACCGCCCTGCGCGCCCTGGTCCGCGAGGTCGTGCCGGACTCGGGGCGCGTCCGCTCCCCCGCGAAGCCGCAGATCGGGTTCCTCCCCGCGTCGGCGGGGAGCTGGGCCGCGCTCACCGTTCGTCAGAATCTCGACTTCGCCGCCCGGACGTACGGCCTCGAGGGCGACCGGCTGGAGAAGCGCCGCACCGAGCTGCTCGAGACCGCCGGGCTGACGGGGGCGGCCGACCGGCTCGCGTCCCAGCTGTCCGGCGGCATGCGGCGCAAGCTCGGATTCTGCATGGCCATCGCGCACCAGCCCGAGCTCGTCGTGCTGGACGAGCCCAGCACCGGCGTCGACCCGGTCAGCCGGATCGACCTGTGGCGCCTGATCTCCGAGGCCGCCGCGGCCGGCACCGCGGTCGTGATGTCGACGACGTATCTCGACGAGGCCGAGCGTGCGGCGCATCTCGTGGTCCTCGACGGCGGCTCCGTGCTGGTCCAGGGATCGTACGACGAGGTGCGCGCCGGCTTCTCCGGGACGATCACCCGCGCCGCGGACGCGACGCGGCCCGCGTGGTCGTGGCGACGCGGACGCGAGCGGCACGAGTACTGGCCCGCCGCCGATCCACCGCACGACCTCGCGGTCGTCGACCCGGACCTCGAGGACATCGTGATCGCGCTCTCGCTGGCCGGTTCGGTCGAGCCGGGCACGCCGGACGGACAGGGCGGCGCGTCGTGACGGCGAGCGCGACCGGCCAGGTGATCGAAGCCGTCGACGTCACCCGGCGGTTCGGGTCGTTCACCGCGGTGGACGACGTCTCGATGCACGTCGAGGCCGGCGAGGTGGTCGGGCTGCTCGGCGCGAACGGCGCGGGCAAGACGACGTTGATGCGGATGCTCCTCGGGCTGCTCCCGACCTCCGAGGGCAGGACCCGGATCCTCGGCGGCTCCCCGAGCCGTGCGCGCCGACGCCGGGTCGGCTACGTCCCGCAGAACCTCGGGCTCTATCGCGACATGACCGTGCGGGAGAACCTCGAGTTCGTCTCCGCCACGTACGGAAGCGCGGTCCCGCCGCTGCCCGACGAGCTCTCCGCGTTCGCGAGGGTGCTGGTGGGTGACCTCCCGCTCGGCACGCAGCGCCAGATCGCGTTCCTCGCGGCGCTGTCCCACGCGCCGGAGGCGGTGCTGCTCGACGAGCCGACCTCGGGCGTGGACGCCCTCTCCCGGGCGCGGCTGTGGGACACGATCCGCGGGCAGTCCGACGCGGGCGTCGGTGTGCTCGTGACGACGCACTACATGCAGGAGGCGCAGCAGTGCGACCGCCTGCTGCTCATGGCAGGCGGCCGCCTGGTCGCGCAGGGCAGCGAGGCCGACGTGATCGGATCGACCCGGGCGCTCGCGGTGCGGACCGGCGACTGGGCGGCGGCGTTCGCGGCGCTGAACGCCTCCGGCGCCGCCGTGATCCTCGACGGCCGGGCGGTCCGGGTCGCCGACGCCGATCGCGACGAGATCGCGCGCGTCCTGCGCGAGGCCGACGTCGACGCGGAGATCGACGCCGTCCCGGCCACGATCGAGGAGCGGATGCTCGTGCTCGCCCGCGAGGCGAAGGCCGCCACCACCGGCTGAGTCGGCACCGCCGGTCGAGGGACGCACCGCCGGTCGAGCCCGTCGAGGCCGGGCCCGCCTGGCTACCGGCTCGGCGTCAGGCGCTCGAGTGCAGCGGTCATGTCGCGGACGACCTCGTCGCCGATCCGCTCGAACACGACCTTCATGACCGGGTCCATCAACCGGGTGAGCCCGCTGAGCTCGATCTCGGCGACGTAGGTGATCCGTGAGCCCTCGCCGTTCGGCGTCACGGTGATCCGGTCGGTGGAGGTCGCGGACTTGTTGACGCCGACGAACACGAGCCTCTCGTCCGTGCGCTCCTGCAGGGTGTACTCGAGGGACGTGCTGACGCCGTAGATCTTCGACTCGTTGAACCAGCTGGACCCCACGCCGATCGGCCCGTCGTCGTTGCGCACGCACCGCTGCGTCCCCGGGTCCCACTCCTGGGCGTGCGCGAAGTCCTCGAGGTACTCCAGCGCCGCGGCGGGCGGGACGGCGACGTCGAACGTCCGGCTGATGGTCGGCATGACACCACGGTAGGGCGGATCGGGCGTCCCCGCCGTACGCGGTGCACGGGGCGATGCGCTCCGTACGGGGCGGGCCGGGACCGTGCGGCCACGCAGGACGAGAGGGCCTACCCGCGCGTCACGTCCGCCGCCTAGGCTGACGCAGGTGACTGAGACGACATCGAACCCCCTGCAGCTGTTCGTGGATGCCTGGGCGGAGTCCGCCGACCGGACGGTCGCTCTCCTCCGCGAGCTCTCCGACACCGACTGGGGGACCCTGACCGGCTGCCCGGGCTGGCGCGTACGGGAGGTCGTTGCTCATCTGGCGGCCGTCGAGGCCGAGCTGGCCGGCGGCGACGGGCCGTCCGACGTCGTGATCACCGGAGCGGAGATGGGCAGCGCCTACGTCGAGGCCGGGGTCGCGCAGCGTGCGGAGGTCAGCACCGTCGGCCTCGTCGACGAGCTGGCCGAGGCCGTCGAGGCCCGCCGCAAGGCGCTGGCCCCCGCCCCGACGGAGCCGGCCTCGCCCGCGGACCACAGCCCCGGTGGCTCCGGCTGGACCTGGGAGGTCCTGCTGCGCAACCGCGTCATCGACATGTGGGTCCACGAGCAGGACATCCGTCGCGCGGTGGGTCGGCCGGGCGGCTACGACGGAGCCGCGGCCCAGATCGTCACCCAGGTGTTCACGATGGCGATCCCCTTCGTGGTCGGCAAGCGCGTCGGCGCCGACCCGGGCACCACCGTGGTCCTCGAGATCACCGGCGACGTCGCCCGGACGATCGCCGTGGGGGTGTCCGACGACGGACGTGCGCGGCCCCTCGACGGCCCACCGGCCGAGCCGGACGTGACGCTGGAGCTGGACGTGGACACGTTCATCACGCTCGCGACGGGCCGGCGAGCACTGCGTCCGGCGACCCTGTCGTGGACCGGGGACCAGCGCCTGGCGGGCGCCGTGCTGGCCAACCTCGCCGTGACGCCGTGAGCGTCCCCCCGACCTGGACGACCGACGACATCGGCGACCTCTCCGGACGCCGGGCCGTGGTCACCGGCGTGACCGGTGGACTGGGCTGGTCCACGGCGTACGAGCTCGCCAAGCACGGTGCGGAGGTGGTCGCGGCCGGGCGGGACCTGGCCAAGGTCGACGACGCGCTCACGGACCTGCGTACGCAGCTCCCCGACGCGTCCCTCGACTCCGTGCAGCTCGACCTCGCCGACCTCGACTCGGTCGAGGAGGCGGCCGAGACGCTGCTCGCGGACGGCCAGCCGATCCACGTCCTGGTGAACAACGCCGGGATCATGGCGACGCCGCAGCGCAGCTCGGCCCAGGGCTACGAGCTCCAGATGGCGACGAACCACCTCGGGCACTTCGCGCTCACCGCGCGGCTGTGGCCGCGGCTGGTCGACTCGTCCGCGCGGGTCGTGTCGGTGTCGTCGCTGATGCACACCTTCGCGCGCCGGATCGATCTGCGCGGCCTCGAGCCCGGCGCACCGCTCGGGCGATACGAACGCTGGTCGGTCTACGCGCAGTCGAAGCTGGCGAACCTCCAGTTCGCGCTCGAGCTCGACCGGCGTGCGCGAGCCGCGGGCGCACCGGTGACGAGCGTCGCGGCTCATCCCGGATACGCGCACACCAACCTCCAGACGACCGGTCCGCAGCTCGGGGGCGTCACGCTCCAGACCCGGCTGGTCGACCTCGTCACGAGGATCGTCAGTCAGCCGGCGCACGCCGGCGCGTGGCCGCTGGAGCGGGCCGCGACCGAGCCCGGGCTGCCCGGAGGGTCGTACGTCGGGCCGTCGCGGATGCGTCAGATGCGGGGGGCACCGAGGCTCGTGGGGATGACCGCGGCTGCGCGCGACACGGAGCAGGCCGCCGCGTTGTGGGCCGCGTCGGAGCGGGCCGCCCACGTGGACTTCGCGCCGGCGTAGGGCTGCGTCGCCGGTCAGCCGGCGACGGAGGCCGCGTGGAGCACGGAGTCGAGCAGACCCGGGAACCGTGCGTCGAGGTCCTCGCGCCGCAGCGTGAGCCGTCGTCCCCGGCCTTGGGGCTCGTTGCGGATCAGACCGGCCTCGCGCAGCGTCTTCATCAGGTGCGACTTCGTCGACTTCGGCATGTCAGGGTTCGTGAGGACGCACTCGGCCATGTCGAGCGGCCCGTCGGCGACCTGGCGCACGATCGCGAGCCGTTCGGGGTCGCTGAGTGCGAACAGCACGTCGGCCAAGCGGATCTCGTCGCGAGAGGGGTGGGAGAGCGTCTGCCCGGACACCATGGTTCGATCGTAGTTGAACCTTGCTGCCGGTCGGAAGTACCCTGCCGAAAGGTTCGACAGTTTTCGAACCTCCCCGCATCGTCACCGCAGAGGAACCCGATGACCACGACCACCGCGCCGAGCCCGACGGCCGCTCCGCCGCGGGCGCGTCTCGGGTTCGTGCTCGCGGTCGCCACCGCCACCGTGATGATGGCGGGAGCCAGCGCGCCCTCCCCGTTCTACCCGGTGCTCCAGGAGCGGCTCGGCTACTCGCCCGGGACGTCGACCGCGATCTTCGGGGTCTACGCGATCACGCTGCTCGCCACCCTCCTCGTGCTCGGCTCCGTGTCCGACCACGTCGGTCGCCGGCCCGTGATCAGCGGAGCGCTCGTCCTGCTCACCCTGAGCGTGGTGCTGTTCTGGCACGCCGACACGGTGTCGGTCCTCCTCCTGGCTCGTGCCGTCCAGGGTGTGGCGAGCGCGCTCCTGCTGTCGACGCTCTCGGCGGCGGTGGTCGACTTCGAGTCTCCTGACCACCCCGACAGTGCCGCCCTCTGGAACACCGTCTCCCCGCTGGCCGGCCTCGCGAGCGGGGCTCTGGCGGCCGGGCTCGTCCTGGACGTCAGCCCCGGCGCCGCCGAGGCCGAGGTGTTCGGCGGGCTCACGATCGCGTACCTCGCCCTCGCGCTCGCGGCGTGGAGCGTCCCCGAGACCGCCCCGCGCCATGCCGGCCTCGCCGCTTCCCTCCTGCCCCGGGTCGCGCTGCCCGCCGCGGTCCGACCGCTGTTCTTGCTCAGCTTCCCGGCGCTGCTCGCAGGCTGGGCCACCGGTGGCCTCTACCTCTCCCTCACCCCGCTGGTCGTCTCGCACGAGCTCGGCGGCACCGGTCACGCGTGGCAGGGCCTCGCGATCGCGGCGCTCGCCGGGACCGGGGCGCTCTCGTGCTTCCTGGTACGGGACTGGTCGCCGCGGCGGATCACGCTGTACGGCACGACGACGCTCGCGGTCGGCACCGCCCTCACGCTGATCGCGATCAGCCTCGGGCCGCTGGTCGCGTTCCTGCTCGCCGTGGTGGTCGCCGGATCCGGCTTCGGGACCGCGTTCATGGGCGTCCTCCGCTCGATCGTCCCGGCGATCCCGCCGGCCGAGCGAGGCGAGGTGTTCGCTGCGATCTTCGTGGTCTCCTACCTCTCGTTGGGAGTGCCCGCGACGATCGCCGGCATGGCCGTCGAACCCGCCGGTCTCGGGACCACGACGCTCGTCTACGGCATCGGGGTCGCTCTGCTCGCCGCCGTCGCGGCCGTGCTCCGCGCCTTCACCACCCGCGACTGATCCGCGTCGCGGCGCTTCGCCCGTACGTGCGTCTCGACACGACCGTTGCCCGGCGGACCGGGATGTCGTGACGCCCGTCCCCTGGCGCTCCCCGGGCACCTGCACGATGCTGGTGCGGTGGACGGATACGTGGCCCACCTCGCGTTCAACTCCGACGACGACGGCACGACGCAGGCGTTCTACGAGGCCGTCCTCGGCTGGTCGTTCGAGCCCTGGGGGCCACCGGGGTTCTCCCGCGCGCACATCCCGGCGTCGGCGGAGCTGATCGCTGCGGTCCAGCAGCGTCGCGAGCTCCTCCCGGGCATCCGTACGACCGGCCCGGAGGTGACGATCGCGGTCGACGACCTGGAGGCCGCGCTCGACCGCGTGATCGGAGCGGGCGGGGAGATCGTCATGGACGTGACGCAGATCCCCGACGTCGGCGCTCTCGCCTTCGTCGCGGACCCGTCGCACAACGTGGTCGGCCTCGTCCGCTTCGCCGCGTCGTCGTAGCCGTCACAGAGCGGTCGAAGCCGTCACAGAGCAGTCGTAGCCGTCACAGAGCGGTCGGTCGAGCTCGGTCGGTCTCAGGACGCCGGAACGCGCTGCAGCTCGTTGCGTCGTGGTCGCGACGACGCCGGTGGGAGCCGGTCGAGCTTGCGCTGGTGCCGCCAGATCTGCACGGCCCCGATCAGCCACGGGACGGCTTGCACCGCCATCGCCCAGCGGAACGCGTCCGTCGGGTACGCCTGCGAACCGCCGGACGTCAGCAGGTCGAGCACCACACCGATCGCCAGCACCGTCGAGAGGCTCGCGATGAATCCGCCCATGTTCACGACGGCGGTCGCGAGGCCGAGGCGCTCCGGCACGCCGTACGTCCGGACGAAGTCGAATCCGACCAGCGAGCCCGGTCCACCGACCGCCACGACCACGACGAGAAGCACGAGCAGCCAGGAGGGCGCGTCCCCGGGCCATGCCAGGACCGCGGACCACACCGCGACGATCGCCATGACGATCCCCAGGACCAGGCGGGTGCGGCGCTCGGGCCGCGTCGAGGTCCGCCACGCGATCACCGGGCCCGCCGCCATCGTGGCGAGGATGAGGATGGTCAGCAGCGCCGACGCGAACGCCGGCGAGGTGTGCTCGCCGCGGACGAAGAAGGGGAACCCCCAGAGCAGCGCGAGCATCGTGCCGCTGAACTGTGTCGAGAAGTGCGTCCAGAAGCCGAGCTGCGTCCCGGGGTCCGACCAGGCCGTCCGGATCCGGCTCCCGATGCCGCGCAGCTCCAGCTCGGGGCCGCGGACGTTGCGGGCACCGGGCCGGTCGTGGACGACGGCGAGCAGGGCGGCGGCGAGCACGAGCCCGACCGCGGCGGTGACGAGGTACGAGGTGGTCCAGCCGAGCGTGTGCAGGGCCCAGGTCATCGGCGCTGCCGCGACGATCGTGCCCGCCTGCCCGCTGATGCCGGTCAGCTGGGTCATCAGCGGGATGCGGCGCGGCTCGAACCAGGTGTTGACCAGACGCAGGACGCACACGAACACCATCGCGTCCCCGGCGCCGACCGCGATCCGCGCGCCGACGGCGAGCGGGTAGGAGTCCGCGAGCGCGAACACGGTCTGGGCGACCGACAGCGTCACGACTCCGGCGAAGATCACCGCGCGCGGGCCCCATCGGTCGAGCGCGAGACCGACCGGGATCTGCATGCCGGCGTAGACCACGAGCTGAAGCACCGTGAACGCCGACAGCTGAGCAGCGGTGATGTCGAAGCGGTCGGTCGCCGCGAGCCCGGCGACGGCGAGCGAGGACCGGTGGAAGACGGCGAGCACGTAGACGAGGAGGGCGACCAGCCAGACCGCGGTCGCGCTGCGCCGCAGGCCCAGCCGGCGTGCTGCCGTGGCGATCATCCGTCGTCCCCGTCGATCGCGTGCCGTGCGCTCGCGACGTGCGATGCGGTCAGGGCGACGAATGCGTCGAGGTCGTCGGTCGCGATCAGCTCGGCGAGCCGGCGGTGGTCGCGGATCGCGGCGTCCATCCGCTCGGGCGACAGGGTCATGGCGGTCGCGTTGATCATCAGCTGGCGCTCGCGCAGGCTGCGGTAGAGCCGGGTGAGGTGCTCGTTGTGCGCGGCGTCCACGACGACCTCGTGGAAGGCACGGTCCGCCTCGGTGAACGCGACCACGTCGCCGACCGCGCGGTGCAGCTCCATCGCGTCGACGTCGGCGTGCAGCCGGGCGGCGATCGCGGTGCCGTGCTCGAAGGCCCGGGGGGCGGCCCACTGCTCGACCAGGGCACGGGCCTCCCAGACCGCGTCCGCCTCGGCCGCGGTCACCGGGACGACGATGGCGCCGCGCTTGGGGTAGATCCGGACGAGCCCCTCGCTCTGCAGTCGTTGCAGAGCCTCGCGTACCGGAGTCCGGGAGCACTCGAGCCGCTCGGCCAGCGCGACCTCCCCGAGCTCGTCCCCCGCGCCGGTCTCGCCGGACAGGATCGAGCGCTTGACTGCCGCGTAGGCGCGGTCCGCCGCGGAGGCTCGGGTCAGGTTCGTCGCTGCACACATGTTGCATACATGATGCCAGGCGGGTCCGAACACCGCGGAACCACCCGGTTTGGCACCTTTCGCCGTACGGCCCGAGGCGGCCCGCTGCGACGATGGTCCCGTCCGTACGGGGTGGATCCGACGCCGGGCCGTACGGCCGCCGGAGCGTACGATCGCCGCCGAACCGCCGAGCCGAAGGAGCACCCATGCTGTCCGACGTCGTCGTCGTCGACCTCACCCGAGCCCTCGCCGGGCCGCACGCCGCGATGATGCTCGGCGACCTCGGTGCCGACGTGATCAAGGTCGAGTCGCCGACCGGCGACGACACCCGCCAGTGGGGGCCTCCCTTCGTGAGTGGACACAGCGACGGCGACGGCGACGCCCAGGAGTCCACGTACTTCCTGTCCTGCAACCGCAACAAGCGCTCCGTGACCGCCGACCTCAAGTCCGACGAGGGACGCGACCTGCTGACGCGCCTGGTCCGCAACGCCGACGTCCTCATCGAGAACTTCCGCCCCGGCGTGCTCGACCGGCTCGGCTTCTCCTACGCGCGGCTGCACGAGCTCAACCCACGGCTGGTGATCTGCCAGATCACCGGGTTCGGTCACGACGGCCCGGAGGCCACCCGCGCCGGCTACGACCAGATCGCACAGGGCGAGGGCGGCCTGATGAGCATGACCGGGCCGGACCCGGAGCACCCGACGAAGGTCGGCGTCCCGATCGCCGATCTGCTCGCCGGGATGAACGCCGCGTACGGGATCGTCGCCGCGCTGCACGAGCGCAACAGCACCGGCGTCGGCCGCGTCGTGCGGACGAGCCTGCTCGCCGGCATCGTCGGCGTGCACGCGTTCCAGGGCACGCGGTGGACGGTCGCCGGCGAGCTGCCCCGCGCGGCCGGCAACCACCACCCGTCGATCTCTCCGTACGGGCTGTTCCGCACCGCCGACGCGCCGGTCCAGCTGTCGGTCGGCAGCGAGGGTCTGTGGGCGCGGTTCGCGCCGCTGGTCGGGATCGACGTCGCCGACCCCGACTACGCGACCAATCCGCTGCGGGTCGCGAACCGCGAGGCGCTGACCGCGCGGATCGAGGAGGTCTTCGCCGACGCGGGCGCGGAGACCTGGCTCGCGCGGCTCGCCGAGGCCGGTGTCCCGGCCGGAAAGGTGCGCTCGCTCGACGACGTCTACTCGTGGGACCAGACCCGGTCCCAGGGCCTGCTCGTCGACGTCGACCACTCGAGCCTCGGCACGATCAGCATCCCCGGTCCTGCGTTGCGTCTCGACGACCTGCCGTACGCGGGGGCCCGGCCGACGCCCGGCGCACCACCGCGGCTCGGCCAGCACAACGACGAGGTCCGGGCGTGGCTCGACGCCGTGGACGCGGGGTCATCCTCGGACTGACACCCACCACCCCCCGGTCGAGGCCGAGCCACCCACCACCCCGCCGGTCGAGGCCGAGCCACCCACCACCCCGCCGGTCGAGGCCGGAGACACCCACCACCCCGCCGGTCGAGGCGGAGCCACCCACCACCCCGCCGGTCGAGGCCGAGACACCCACCACCCCGCCGGTCGAGGCCGAGCGAAGCGAGGATCGAGACCCGCCCTCACTCGCCGTCGGCGACGCGTCCGCCGTGCTCGAGCCACCAGCAGGCGCCGGCTCGCTGCGCCGCGTCGGCGTCGGGGTCCTTCACGAGCTTCCGCAGGAGCGGGTCCTGCTGCATCCCCGCGAGGTACAGAGCCGCCTTGCGGACGCCGACGTCGGTCGCCGAGAGGAAGTCGGCGTTGCCCGGGACGGGCCCACCGCCGGTGTGGGCGAGCGCGATCAGGGTCGGTCGGGCGTCGACGTCCGGGCGCTGCAGACGCGCGACGAGCGCATCGCGCTCGGGCTTGCCCGCCAGGTACGGCATCAGGCTGGTCGCGCCGTCGGCGGCACGGGGCGGATGGGTCTGCTCGATCAGGACCTCCGCGATCGCGGGTGCGAACGGGCTGCGGGAGAGGATCAGAGCGGACTGGTGACGCAGGTCGTGGTCGTCGGCGTGGTAGGCGTCCTCGACGATCGCGCGTCCGACGGCGTCCAGGTCGCGGCCGGAGATCGCCTCGATCCGCGCCGCCACCGCCCGGATCGCCGTCGCGTGCGCGGCAGCGCGGTTCGCGGCCGACGATGCCGGACCGCGTGAGCGCCCGGCGAACAGGGCCGGGCGGACCCGGCGCAGACGCTCGGCCACGGCCGGCGGCATCACGTCGATGAGGTTCGCGGCCCGGATCAGCGTGGCCTCGTCGGTCGCGTCGAACAGCATCTGCGCGAGCTGCGCCTCGAGCGCCGCCAGGGCCCGCGGAGACACCTCGAGCCGGACCAGCTTGCGTCGCAGACCCCAGACCGCCCCGAGCTGCATCTGCGCGGACGGCTGGGTGAGCAGCGTGATCAGGGTGTCCACCGCCTTCTCGGCGTGGACGTCGGCGATCAGCATGATCGGGGCGAGGGTCGCCTGCGCGTCGGACGCGATCACGTGCGCGCCGACCGCTCGCATCACGACGGTGCGCAGGTCCGGTACGTCGATCAGTCGACGGAGCGCCTCGAACCGGGTCCCGTAGCCGATCCCGACCGCCCGGGCAGACTCGCTCACGAGCCGGGGCGCCAGGGCCTCGACGTCGTCGAGCGCTCCCTCGGGAAGCCGCTTCGGGGTCTGCGTGACCCAGCCGGCCCACTCGAACCAGTCGGCTCCGCGCGCGTCGGCCGCGAGCACGAGCTCCCGCGCCTCGGCGTACGTCGCCGGGCCGCTCGGCTCGGTGTCGCGGGCCGGGACCCGCTCGCCGAACGAGCGTGCGACCCCCTCCGCGAGCGCGACCAGCGTCGCGCGCTCGATCCCGAGCAGGGACTCGTAGGACTCGATCACCGGGACCGGGACCCGCAGACGGCCCGACTCCCACCGGCTGACGCGGGACGCGTCGGCACGGTGCCCCTGCTCGGTCAGCAGGGCAGCGAACGGCTGCAGGCGTCGCAGCTCCGCTCCGCCTGCGACGGTCCGCCACTGGCGGAGCAACCATCCGACTCGTTCGTACGCGCTCGCTGACTGCGGTTGCACCGACATCGAAGCCCCTCCGACCGCACGGGTCGAGCCGCACGGCTGTGAGGCAACGTAGCGAGCGCCGAGGTCGCGCACGGCCGGAATCCCGCGAACTGACGTGATTCGGACACCAGGACGCACCTGGAGGGGTGGCGTGCAGACGCCACCCCTCCAGGACCGGCAACCCGGCGACCGGCGGGAAAGGGGACCCGCCGGCCCGCTCAGAAGGTCAAGGCACGTGCCGGGTCCGTCAGCAGCCTCCCCACGTCGGCGAGGAACCGCGACCCGTCCGCGCCGTCGACGACCCGGTGGTCGAACGACACCGCGAGCGTCGTGACCCACCGCGGGACGACCTCGTCGCCGAGGACCCACGGCCGGCGCGCGATCTGCCCGACGGCGAGGATGCCGGTCTGTCCGGGCACGAGGATCGGCGTGCCCGCGTCGACCCCGAACACGCCGACGTTCGTGATGCTGAACGTGCCGCCCGCCAGGTCCTCGGGCGGGATGCGCCCGTCCCGCGCCGCGGTGATCTTCTCGCCGATCCCCTGCGCCAGCTCGGGCATCGACAGCCGGTCGGCGTCGCGGACGACCGGGACGAGCAGCCCCCGGTCCGATGCGGTCGCGATCCCGAGATGGACGTCGTGCTTCAGCACGATCTCCGAGCGCTCGGCGTCGAAGGAGGCATTCATCGACGGCGTACGGCGCAGCGCGAGGCACACCGCGCGGGCGATGAGCAGCAGCGGCGAGACCTTCACGTCGGCGAGCGACGGATCGGACTTCATGCTCTCGACCAGGTCCATCGTCGCGGAGACGTCGACCGTCAGCCACTCCGTCACGTGCGGTGCCGTGAACGCCGACGAGACCATCGCCTCGGCTGTCGCCTTGCGGACCCCCTTGACCGGAACGCGGGTGATCCGGTCGTCGGTGGCCGGCGTCGGCGCGGTCTGGGCGGCCGGAGCCGCCCCGCTCGCTGCCGTGGCCGCTGCTGCCGACTCGGCACCGTCCGGAGGTACGGCGCCGGTCCGGTCGGCGTACGCCTCGACGTCCTCACGGGTGACGATCCCGTTCGACCCGCTCGGCGGCACGTCCCGCAGGTCGACCCCGAGCAGCATGGCCAGCTTGCGGACCGGTGGCTTGGCGAGCGTACGGATGGTGCTGGGGGTCTCGATCGCTCGCTCCGCTCGCGCCTCGACCGGCGGGGAGGAAGCGCCCGCTCGCGCCTCGACCGGCGGGGAGGAAGCGCCCGCTCGCGCCTCGACCGGCGGGGAGGAAGCGCCCGCTCGCGCCTCGACCGGCGGGGACGGGGTCCCGGCGGCCGGCGCGGGGGCGACCGCACCGTTCGACGCGCCCGCGTGCGACCGCCGCCGGCGGCGGGTCGTGCTCTGCTCGCGCGGCCCGTACCCGACCAGGGTCTTGTTCGGGGCCCCTTCCGCCGACTCGTGCGTGGCCGGCTCGTGCGTGGCCGGCTCGTGGGCGGTCGCCTCCTGCGCCTGCGGTGTGACCGTCTGCTGCACGGCAGCCTGGCCCGCGGCGCGGTCCGCGGGACCGACCTGGGCGTCAGACTCGTCCGACGGGTCCGCGACCGCGATGATCGGCGTGCCGACCGCGACCGTGTCCCCCTCGGCGACCAGCAGGTCGCGCACCACCCCGCCGTACGGGCTCGGGAGCTCCACGAGCGACTTGGCCGTCTCGACCTCGACGATGATGTCGTTGACCTTGATCTCGTCTCCGACCGCGACCCGCCACGAGATGATCTCGGCCTCGGTCAGCCCCTCGCCCGGGTCGGGCATCCTGTACTCGTTGACCGCCATCGCGCTCACCACCCCAGCGAGCGGTCGACGGCGTCGAGCACCCGGTCGAGATCCGGCAGGTACGTCTCCTCCACCCGGCTCGGCGGGTACGGCGTGTCGTACCCGGTGACCCGGAGCACGGGCGCCTCGAGCGAGTAGAAGCAGTCCTCGGTGATCCGTGCGGCGATCTCCGCTCCGGTCCCGAGCGTGCGGTGCGCCTCGTGGACGACGACCGCGCGGCCCGTCCTGCGCACCGACTCGTACACGGGCTCGAGGTCGAACGGTGAGAGCGTGCGCAGGTCGATCACCTCCAGGTCGAGCCCGTCGGCCTCGCCGGCGCTCGCGGCGCCCATCGCGATGCTGACCGACGGCCCGTAGGCGAGGACCGTCGCGGTGGTCCCGGGCCGGATCACGCGCGACGCGAACAACGGCGCCGGCGGCTCGTCGACGTCGACGTCGCCCTTCGCGGAGTGGTACAGGCGCTTCGGCTCGAGGAAGACCACCGGGTCGTCGCACGCGATCGCCTGCTGCACCATCCAGTACGCGTCGGCCGGGTTCGAGCAGGACACCACCTTGAGGCCCGCCGTATGCACGAACTGCGCCTCGGGCGACTCCGAGTGGTGCTCGACGGCGCCGATCCCTCCGCCGTACGGGATCCGGATCACGATCGGCATCGCCTGACGGCCGCCGCTGCGGTAGCGGAACTTCGCGACCTGGCTCACGATCTGGTCGTACGCCGGGTAGACGAACCCGTCGAACTGGATCTCCACGACGGGCCGGTAGCCGCGCAGCGCCATCCCGACCGCGGTGCCCACGATCCCGGACTCCGCGAGCGGGGTGTCGATCACCTTGTTCTCGCCGAAGTCCTTCTGGAGCCCGTCAGTGATCCGGAAGACGCCGCCGAGCCGGCCGATGTCCTCACCCATCAGGACGACCTTGTCGTCGTTCTCCATCGCTCGGCGCAGACCCGAGTTCAGCGCCTTCGCCATCGTCATCGTCGTCATCACGCCACCTCCGTCGCGAGCCACTCGGCGAGCTCGTCGCGTTGCGCGGCGAGCTCCGGGGTCTGCTCGGCGTAGACCAGGTCGAACAGCTTGGCCGGGTCGGGATCGGGCAGCTGGCGGCACTCCGTACGCAGTCGCTCGCCGAGCGCCTCGGCCTCCGCGTCGACGTCGTCGAAGAAGGCGTCGTCGACGGCGTGGACCCGACGCAGGTAGGCACGCACCCGCTCGATCGGGTCACGCAGCTTCCAGCGCTCGACCTCGTCGGAGTGCCGGTAGCGGGTCGGGTCGTCGGTGGTGGTGTGGGCTCCCATCCGGTACGTGTACGCCTCGATCAGGCTGGGCCCGCTGCCCTCCCGCGCACGCTGGAGCGCCTCGGTGGTCACGGCGTGGACGGCCAGCACGTCGTTGCCGTCCACCCGGACACCGGGGAAGCCGAAGCCGGCCGCACGCTGGTAGAGCGGGACGCGGGTCTGGCGGGTCGTGGGCTCGGAGATGGCCCACTGGTTGTTCTGGCAGAAGAAGACGACCGGTGCGTTCGTCACGCTCGCCCAGACGAACGCCTCGTTGACATCACCCTGGCTGGTCGCACCGTCACCGAAGTACGCGACCACGGCCGTGTCGCGACCCTGCTCACCGGTGCCGACGGCATCGTCCAGCTGGACACCCATCGCGTAGCCGGTAGCGTGCAGCGTCTGGGCCCCGATCACGATCGTGTAGAGCCCGAAGTTGTAGGCAGCGGGGTCCCACCCGCTCTGGTCGACACCCCGGAACAGATGCAGCAGCGCGGCGGGGTCGAGTCCGCGGCACCACGCGACACCGTGCTCGCGGTAGGTCGGGAACACGAAGTCCTGCGGAGCCAGCGCACGACCGGATCCGATCTGCGAGGCTTCCTGGCCGAGCAGCGAGGCCCAGATGCCCAGCTCGCCGTGCCGCTGCAGGGCCGTGGCCTCGGTGTCGATCCGACGGGACAGCACGAGGTCGCGGTAGAAGCCGGCGATCGTCTCGTCGTCACCGTCGAAGCGGTAGTCGGGATGCTCGATGCGCTCGCCCTCGGGCGTCAGAAGCTGCACCAGCTCGGGGTCGGCGAAGTCGGCCATACGGCTGTCTCCTCAGGGTCTGGACGGTCGTCGGGGTCGCCGCGACCGGCGTGTCTGAAGCGGCGTCCTCGGTCCCGAGGGTGGTGGGACTGAGGACGTCGGGTGTGAGCGCGCTCACACCGTGCTGCCAGGCTAGCACCCGGGTGTTGCGCCCGAGTCACGCCGCCGGGCCCGAGTCACGCTGCCGGGCTTGAGCCACACCTGCCGGGCCCGAGTCACACCTGCCGGGCCTGGCGGCGTTCCGTGCGGCGGGGTCACTCTCGGCGGGGTCGATGGCGGGCGATCACGTCGTGCAGGTGTTCCTCGAGCGTCGTGAGCTCGCGGCGCGGTCGTCGGACGGCGATCAGGGTCGGGCCGCGGTTGCCGGAGTGTCGACGGTCGGCGACGTAGGAGTGTCCGGTCGGGGTGGTCCAGCTGATCTGCTGCGGCACGGACCCGTCGCCGGCCTGGGGAACCGAGGTGCGGACGCGCCACCCGCGCCCCTCCTTCAGGAGGTTGTCGTGCTCGCACGTGCCGGCGCCGTTGTCCTGGGTGGTCGGGCCGCCACGGGCGTGGGCGCGGGTGTGGTCGATGTCGGTGATGTCGCAGTCGCAGTAGGGACGAAGACAGTGCCCGTCGGTCGCGCGGATCAGGCGCGCGAGGCGCTCAGGGAACCGTCGGCGCCGGGGGTCGCTGTCGACCGGATCCCCGCGGTCGTCGGTGAACAGCCGCCGCAGCCACGTGGTGTCGCGGTCGATGAGTCGGCGGGCGAGTGCGGCGGGGATCGGGCCGTACCCGTCGAGGACGGGCGGGGTGTCCTCCGTGCCGAACAGCACCTCGGGCCGCATCAGCAGGCCGACCTCGACCGGGGTCGCGGGTGAGGACCCATCGGCTGCGACAGCCGTGCCGGTGAGCGCCTCGAGTGCGAGGTCGGCCATCAGCTGCCGCACGGTCGGCCGGGCCTCGACCGGGTTGCCGCCAGACCCCGCGGCGGCACCAGACCCAGCGGCGGCACGAGACCCAGCGGCGGCACGAGACCCAGCGGCGGCACCGGTCTCAGCGGCGGCACCGGATCCCAGGGCGCCGCGGGGGCCCGGGGTCTCACCCGAGCGAGAGCTGCCACCTGGGCCGGCGCGGCGCTCTCCGCGGGCCTTGGCGAGGGCCGAGTCGCGAGCGAGGCGTCGCCAGGCCGCGACGATCTGCTCGGCGCCTCCGCGGACCGTCAGCTCGGCCGTTGCGTCAGGGCGACGACGCAGGCGGACGTGTCGCGTGGCCCGGGCCGCGCGGGCCCGGGCCTCGGCGCCGGCGGGGTCGAGTGCCAGCACGTGGCGGCGCGCGATCGCGGCCGCTTCGCGGGGTGTCGCCCCGGGCAGGGAGGTGGCGATCAGCTGGTCGACGCGGGCGCGGCGGGCAAGGTCGAGGGCCTGGGTCTCGCCGACGACGGCAGCGGCGACCGCGGCACTGATGTGTCCGTCGCGGAGCAGTCCGTGGGTGCAGGGGTGGTCGCGCAGGGCGGACGCGACGTCGAGGTGGTGCTGGCCGGCGCCGTTGCCGATGCCGCGGGCCATCCCGACCTCCGCCCGCAGCGAACGATCCCGGGCGCGCCGGCGAGGCTCGGAGCGTGCGGGGTCGGCGGCCTCGCGTCGCGCACGGAGCGAAGACACGGCGTCGTGCTGGTGGCCTTGGGCGATCCGGACGACCGTCTCGCACGCGGCGATCAGCTCGACCTCACCAGCACCCTGGGCGAGGTGCGGCTCGGCCGCAGCAGTGACGGCCTCACGCGCCCGGGCGAGCTCGGCGGCGACGCGCCGCTCGAGCGCATCCAGGAGGCTCAACGCGGTCGACGCCACACCCGTGTCGGTGGCGGTCGGCGTGCCGGCTGGGCTGTCGAGCATGTGTTCGAATCTAGCGCCGCGCACCGACACATCCTCGTACGACGTGGCGTCGGGGCCCACGCGTGGCATCGGCACGGCCCGGGGCCCGCCCGTGCCGTGCCGACGTGTCGCGCGTGCGTCGACGGCGCGTCAGCGCATGCGGATCGTGCGGACCTTCTTCGGCCCGCCGATCTTCTTGACCTTCAGCTTGAAGACGTCCTTGCCCGCGGTGTTGCGCCGCACCTTGTCGATGTCGATGTCACCGTCGCGGTCGGCGCGGTGAACCCGCTTGTGGAACCGCTTGCCGTCGTGCCGCAGCACGATCTTCCAGCGGCTCCCCGGGCGAGCGTCATCGAGGTCGACGTCGATCTCGAAACGGCCGTCGTCCTTCTCGACCGAGAAGTCCACCTCCGCGCCCGCGACGCGGAACTCCCGGTCCCGCTCCGCATCGGCGCTGGCAGGCGCGGCGGTCAGGACGGTCAAGGGTGCGGCGAGCAGCGCCCCGGCCCCCAGGGTGGCGGTGATCCGTCGCATGGTCGTCATGTCCCAGCTCTCTTTCACTCGGTGTTCACTCGGTGGCTCGTCGCGTGGTCTCTCTCACGACGGACCCAGCCTCTCGGCGCCGCGTGAGGGCACCATGAGGCGCGGATGAACGTGTTCTCATCGAGACCGCGCCCGGGTCGGGTCCTCGACGCACGCCGCGGGCCGTACGGCTCCGCCCGCCGTACTGTCGTCCCATGGCGCTGTGGATCGCACCGATGCTCGCGACGCTCACGTCACGTCGGTTCGACGATCCGGACTGGGTCTTCGAGCGCAAGCTGGACGGCGAACGCCTGATGGCGATCCGCGAGGACGCCCGGGTGCGCTTGTACTCGCGCAACCACAACGACGTCACCGCGCAGTACCCGGAGATCGTCGAGGCCTTCGCGGGTTTCGACACCGCGACCGACTTCGTGGTCGACGGCGAGCTGTGCGCGATGCGCGGCGAGCAGACCAGCTTCGCCGACCTGCAGAAGCGGATGCACGTCACGGACCCCCGTACGATCGCCGGCGCCGGCGTGACCCTCGCGTACTACGCGTTCGACCTTCCCCGCTACGACGGCCACGACCTGCGTGGACTCGCGCTGACGACCCGCAAGGCGGCGCTCGCCGACGCGTTCGCCTTCGGGCCGGTGCTGCGGTTCAGCGACCACGAGGCGGAGCACGGGCTCGCGATGCTGCACCACGCGGAGCGGGCCGGCTGGGAGGGCGTGATGGCCAAGCGGGCCGCATCGACGTACCAGGCGGGGAAGCGCTCTCCGGACTGGCTGAAGTTCAAGGTCGTCCGCGGCCAGGAGCTCGTCGTCGGCGGCTGGACCACCGGGCAGGGCAGCCGCAAGGGTCTCGGGGCGCTGCTCGTCGGCTACTACGACGGCGACGCCCTGCGGTACGCCGGCAAGGTCGGCACCGGCTTCGACCAGGCCATGCTGGACCGGCTCGGATCGATGCTCGAGCCGCTGGGGCGCGAGACGAGCCCGTTCGTCGACGACGTCGGCGCCGCGGTCCGGCGCGAGCATCCGCACTGGGTCGCGCCGCGGCTCGTCGTCGAGGTCGGGTTCAGCGAGTGGACCGACGCCGGGCGACTGCGGCACCCACGGTTCCAGGGGGTGCGCGACGACAAGGCGCCGGCCGAGGTCGTGCGCGAGGAGCCGCACCCGATCG
>NZ_PGEZ01000004.1 GCF_002797495.1 Mumia flava | reverse complement strand
AACACCCGGTAACATTCCGAACCCGGAAGTTAAGCCCTTCAGCGCCGATGGTACTGCACGGGAGACTGTGTGGGAGAGTAGGACGCCGCCGGACATATTCTTGTGATGGAGGGGTTGGGACAGCCACCGGCTGACCCAACCCCTCCATCCATTTGTTTCCACCGGGAGCACCGCTGTGATGCGATTGCCCCGGTGGTTCTCGAGGTTGTGCGCCAGACTGGCAGCACACGAGACGACGGAAGGACGCCGATGAGCGAGCGCGGATCGGCAGGGGACGGGCGTCGCGACCGTGGCGGCTCCAGCAGCCGTGGGAGCGGTGGCGGCCGAGGTGGGTCGGGTGGACGCGGCTCGTCCGGACGCAGCGGGTCCAGCTCGAGCTCCGGCGGTTACCGCGGCGGCTCCGGCGGCCAGGGCAAGTCCGGCGGCTACCGGGGTGGGTCTGGTGACTCTGGTGGCTCTGGTGGGTACCGGGGCGGCTCCGGCGGCCAGGGCAAGTCCGGCGGCTACCGCGCTGGCTCAGGCAGCTCAGGTTCCGGGCGGTCCGGCGGCAAGGGCAGCGGTCCGCGCGACGACGGGCGACGCGACGACCGCGGCCGCGGCAAGGGGGGTCCGCGCGACGACCGCGGCCGCGGCAAGGGCGGTCCGCGCGACGACCGGCGGCGCGACGACCGGCGGCGCGACGACCGCGGTCGTGGCCCACGCGAGGAGCGTGGTTCGGAGCGGCCCCGCAGCGAGGCGCCCCCGATCCCCGAGGGCGTCAGTGGGGACCAGCTCGACAACGGCGTGCGCCGCCTCCTGAGCTCGCTCAGCGCGACCCGCGCGGACAACGTCGCCGCGCACCTCGTCGCGGCCGGCGTGCTCCTCGACGAAGACCCCGACCTGGCGTACAAGCACGCACGTGCCGCCCGTGAGCTCGCCCCGCGGATCGGCGTGGTCCGCGAGGCGGCCGGCGAGACCGCGTACGCCGCCGGCCGCTGGCAGGATGCGCTGGCGGAGCTGCGCGCCGCGAAGCGGATGTCCGGCGGGACCGACCACGTCCCCCTGATCGCGGACTCCGAGCGTGCGCTCGGCCGCCCCGACCGGGCGCTCAAGGTGATCGCGGAGTCCGAGGACAAGATCACCGACCCCGAGGTCCGGGTCGAGGCTGCGATCGTCGCGGCCGGCGCCCGTCGTGACCTCGGTCAGCTCGACGCTGCGCTCGCGATGCT
This sequence comes from Mumia flava, assembly GCF_002797495.1. Classification (NCBI taxonomy): domain Bacteria; kingdom Bacillati; phylum Actinomycetota; class Actinomycetes; order Propionibacteriales; family Nocardioidaceae; genus Mumia; species Mumia flava. The sequence continues at coordinate 64,661 of NZ_PGEZ01000004.1, read as the reverse complement.
CCAGCAGCAGCCCCTGCACCACAGCTCGCCGACGACGTGGCTCGCCCGGCTGCGCTACGCGTACGCCGACGCTCTGGTCGCCGCGGGGCGTGAGGACGAGGCGATCGAGTGGTTCCACCGCACGCTCGCGGCGGACCCGCAGCACTCCACGGACGCCCAGGCGCGGCTGGACTCCCTCGAGTCGTAGAATTCGACCTCGTACCTGTCCCTCGGACGTCGTCGCGTCCCTGCCTCGGAATGAGTCTCGTGCAGCGTCGTCGTGTCCTGGTCGCCCTGGCCCTCGCGGTCTCGGCCGTGCTCGTCGGGATCACAGCCGTCGTGTCCCAGGTCCTGACCGGAGGCGGCCCCGTGGGGGCGAGCGTGAGCCAGGGCCAGGCGACGATGCGCCCCAACATCGTGCTCGTCCTGGCCGACGACCTCGACATGTCGCTCGTGCGGACGATGCCGAACGTCCAGGCGCTGAAGCGTCGGGGAGCCACGTTCACCAACTCGTTCGTCGTGGACTCCCTGTGCTGCACGTCGCGATCGGCGTTGATGACGGGGATGTACCCGCACAACAACCGGGTGTTCACCAACGGTGGCGGGCCGGACAAGGCCAATCCCCTCGGCGGCTACCCGGCGTGGAAGAAGCACGACGACGACTCCAAGTCGCTGGCCGCAGCCCTGACGACGCGCGCCGGCGGCAGCTACCACACCACCTTCATGGGGAAGTTCCTCAACCGCTACCGCGGTGCGGGCGGCTCCGCCGTCCCGCAGGGGTGGGACGAGTTCCACGCCATCACCGCCGGCGGGTACCGGATGTGGAGCTACAAGATGACCGACGCCGTGAAGCGCTCCGGCGAGAGCGTGATCTCCAACCGACGGTACGGCCGGGCCGCGGCCGACTACAGCACGGACGTCCTGCGGCGGATGGCGGTCCGGTCGATCGAGTCGCGTGAGCGCAGCGACGCCCCGTACTTCCTCGAGATCGCGCCGTTCGCGACCCACAAGCGCAAGCGGAAGGTCCGCGCGACCGACCCGCTGTTCTCTCCCGCGCTGCGCGACCGTGCGACGAAGCGCAGCGCCGGCGACTGCGGCCGCGTGCCGTGCGCGCGGCTGCGTGTGCGCGATCGCCCGGGCTTCAACGACGACCAGCGCGACAACCGCCCGCGGTACGCCGACGGGCGCCTGGCGGCGGCGTGGAACGAGAACAACCGGGCCGGCAAGCGCAAGACGAAGCGGCTCGAGAACCACTACCGCAACCGCGCCCGGATGGCGCAGTCGCTCGACGACCTGCTCGGCGCGGTGATGCGGTCCGTCGGCCCGGACACCTACGTGATCTTCACGTCGGACAACGGCTACCACCTGGGTGAGTTCCGGCTCGGGATCGGCAAGCGCACCGCGTACAAGGTCGACCTGCAGGTCCCGCTGATCGTGGCCGGGCCCGGCGTCGTCACCGGCTCCCGCGGGCAGGTCGTCCAGAACATCGACCTCGCGCCGACGATCGAGCAGCTCGCCGGCAACCGACCGTCGCCCGACCGGGACGGGTCGTCGCTGGTGCCGGTGCTGCGCAACCCGCGAGCGAAGGGCAACCGCTTCGCCTTCGTGGAGCACACCTGGTCCGAGCCCGTCGGTGACGACCCGGACCTCGAGGGCTCCGACAACCTGAAGCGCTCGTACGTCGCCGTCCGCAACCGCGACGCGCTGCTGGTCCGCTACGCACACCCCAGCGGCCACCCGTCGCTCGTGTCGTACGAGTTCTACCGGGGCCTGGCACGAGTCGGCTCGTTCGAGAAACGGAACCAGTTCCGGCCCCAGGACCCGACGGTCAAGGCGATGATGCGCAAGTTGGACGCCTACGTCGACTGCGCCTCGGCCAGCTGTCGGGCGCTGACCCGCTGACGGACGCCGACCCGCTGCCGCGCCCTGGCCCGCTGAGGTGGGCGGGTAGGCTCGCACCTGTGGCACGGGACTACGACGCAGCACTGAAGGCACTCGGCACGACGATGACGTCGATCGAGTCCGTCCTCGACCTCGACGCGATGCGGGCCGAGATCGCCGACCTCCAGGAGCAGGTGGCCGCGCCCGACCTGTGGGACGACCAGGCCAACGCCCAGCGCGTCACCGGCCGGCTGTCGGTCCTGCAGGCCGAGCTGGAGCGTGTGAGCGGCCTGCGGTCACGGATCGACGACCTCGCGGTCCTCGTCGAGCTCGGCACCGAGGAGGGCGACAGCGACGTCCTGGCCGAGGCCGACGTCGAGCTGGGGCGCCTGGAGCAGGCCGTCGAGGCGCTCGAGGTCCGCACCCTGCTGTCGGGCGAGTACGACGCGCGCGAGGCGCTGGTGACGATCCGCTCGGGCGCCGGGGGTGTCGACGCGGCGGACTTCGCCGAGATGCTCCAGCGGATGTACGTCCGGTGGGCCGAGCAGCACAAGTACCCGGTCGAGGTCTACGACACGTCGTACGCGGAGGAGGCGGGGATCAAGTCGACCACCTTCGCCGTCAAGGCGCCGTACGCCTACGGCACGCTGTCGGTGGAGTCGGGCACGCACCGGCTCGTGCGGATCTCCCCGTTCGACAACCAGGGCCGCCGGCAGACGTCGTTCGCCGCGGTCGAGGTCGTCCCGGTGCTGGAGCAGACCGACGAGATCGACATCCCCGAGGACGAGGTCCGCGTCGACGTGTACCGCTCGTCCGGCCCCGGCGGCCAGAGCGTCAACACGACCGACTCCGCGGTCCGGTTGACCCACCTGCCGACCGGCGTCGTGGTGAGCTGCCAGAACGAGAAGAGCCAGCTCCAGAACAAGGCGAGCGCGATGGTGATCCTCAAGGCGAAGCTGCTCGCCCTGAAGAAGGCCGAGGAGCGCGCCCAGCTCGACGAGCTGCGCGGTGACGTGCAGGCGTCCTGGGGCGACCAGATGCGCTCGTACGTGCTCAATCCGTACCAGATGGTCAAGGATCTCCGGACGGAGTACGAGACGGGCAACACCCAGGCCGTGTTCGACGGCGAGATCGACCCGTTCATCGAGGCAGGAATCCGCTGGCGGCGTGGCGCTGAGGCTGCCGCTTCCTGAGCCTGCGTACACTCGCACGGTGATCCGCTTCGAGAACGTCACGAAGACCTACCCCGGTCAACCGAGACCCGCTCTCGACTCGATCAATCTTGAGATCGAGAAGGGCGAGTTCGTGTTCCTGGTCGGGCAGTCCGGCTCCGGCAAGTCGACCTTCCTCAGGATGATCCTGCGGGAGACGCGGCCGAGCACAGGACGGGTCTACGTCGCCGGCAAGGAGATCAACCGCCTGGCGAACTGGAAGGTGCCGAAGCTGCGTCGTCAGCTCGGCACGGTGTTCCAGGACTTCCGCCTGCTCCCGAACAAGACCGTCTCGGAGAACGTCGCGTTCGCGCTGCAGGTCATCGGCAAGTCCCGCTCGGAGATCCGTCGGGTGGTCCCGCAGACGCTGGAGCTGGTCGGGCTCGAGGGCAAGGGCGAGCGGATGCCGGACGAGCTGTCGGGCGGTGAGCAGCAGCGCGTGGCGATCGCTCGTGCCTTCGTGAACCGTCCGATGATCCTGATCGCCGACGAGCCGACGGGCAACCTCGACCCGCAGACCTCCGTCGGCATCATGAAGCTGCTCGACCGGATCAACCGGACCGATACGACCGTGCTCATGGCGACCCACGACGTCGGCATCGTCGACCAGATGCGCAAGCGGGTGATCGAGCTGTCCGGCGGGCACCTCGTCCGCGACCAGTCGCGCGGCGCCTACGGCTACGAGAACTGACGAGACGATTCGATGGCACTCGGAAGCATCTTCAACGAGCTCACCACGGGCATCCGACGCAACTTCTCGATGACGGTCTCCCTCGTCGTCACGATGAGCGTGTCGCTGGTGCTGGCATCGCTCGGTCTGCTGCTGCAGGCTCAGGCGGACCGCACCGAGACCTTCTTCGGCAACCGGCTGCAGATCCAGGTCAACCTCTGCACCCAGAACTCCTCCGCGGACACGTGCGTCGGCGGCCGCGCCACCGAGCAGCAGGAGCAGGCCGTCGAGGCCGCGCTCGACGAGAATCCGGAGGTCCGCTCGTACGAGCGCTGGACGCCGGAGGAGAACTACGAGCTCGCGCAGGAGCGCCTCGGCCAGAACGCCGAGGGGCGCAAGCAGCTCGAGGCGCTCGGACCGGAGTCGTTCGGCGTCTCCTACCGCGTGACTCTGGTCGACCCGAACCAGTCCGAGGGGATCACCAGCCAGCTCACCGGGATCGACGGGGTGGCGAGCGTGATCAGCCTGCGCGACCTGCTCGCGCCGTTGTTCGAGGTGCTCTCCAAGCTGCGCTGGGCCGCGCTCGGCACGTCGCTGCTGCTGATCGTCGCAGCCGTGCTGCAGGTCTCGAACACCATCCGGATGACCGCGTACGCCCGTCGCCGCGAGATCGGCATCATGCGGCTCGTGGGTGCGTCCACCTGGCACATCCAGCTCCCGTTCATCCTCGAGTCGCTGGTCGCGGCACTGATCTCGGCCGGCCTCGCGTGCCTGGGCCTGGCCGCGTTCATGCAGTGGGTGGTCTACGGCTTCCTGCGCGACCGTCTGGGGGCGTTGACGACCTGGGTCAGATGGCAGGACGCCGGCGGGGTGATGATCTACACCACCGTCCTGGCGATCCTGCTCGCGCTGATCCCGACGCTCGTGATGACGCGCCGCTACCTCAAGGTGTGACACGGGCCGGCGCGGTCCGGCGACCCGAGGGGCCCGTCGGACGCGCCCGAGCGTGATGAAATGCCGGGTTCTGGCGGAATGGGCGGATACGTTCATCCCGACCTGTCCCCGAGCAGAGGCAGCGTGTGGTGCGAGTCTTCCCCCTCGTTCCTGTACGTGCCGCCTTGGTTCTGGTTCTCCTGCTCTGCGTCACCGCAGCGGTCGCGAGTCCCAGTTCCGGCGACGACAAGGACGACCTCAGAGACCGACGTCAGGACGTGACGTCGGACATTGCCGGTGCCCGATCCGACCTGGACGCCTCCTCGGCGAGGCTGGCGAACGCGACCCGTGCGCTCCAGTCCGCCCAGACCAGTCTCACGTCGGCGCGGGCGACGCTGGCGACGACCCGGACCCAGCTCGCCGCGGCGCAGGCGCGTGACGCGGCGATGCAGGCTGCGCTGACCGAGGCCGAGGACGAGCTCTCCGACGCGCGGACCGAGGCGAAGAAGGGCCGCAAGCGCAGCCGCAAGGCCGAGCGCGTGCTGGAGCGGACGACCGTGGAGCAGCTCCAGTCCGGTTCTCCGAGCCTGCGGGCCTTCTCGGCGCTGGTCAACGGCGTCGACGCCGCGACGTACGCCGAGCAGGTCAGCCTCGACACGGCGGTCACCGAGGCCCGGCTCGCCCAGGGCGATCAGCTCGAGGCGACCCAGGTGATCCTGGCCCTGACGCGCGAGAAGGTGAAGAAGGCGCGCGACGTCGTCAAGGTGAAGCGCGAGGCGGCGGCGGAGAACCTCCAGCTGCAGGAGGAGCTGACCGCGCAGGCCGAGGAGCAGGAGGCGCAGGTCGCGACGCTCGTGCGCTCGACCGCCGAGGCGCGTCAGGAGGCGGCGAAGGCCAAGCAGTCCGACGCGGTCCAGCTCCAGGCCCTGGAGTCGGAGCGCGACCGGATCAGTGCCCGGCTCAAGGCGATCGCACGGGCCGAGGCGCGCGCGGAGCGGCGGCGCCAGGAGCGCCTGGAGCGCAAGCGGCGCCAGGAGGCCCGGAAGAACGACAAGAAGAGCTCCGGCGGCGGTGGCGGCGGAGGGGGCGGCGGCTCGTCGTCCGGCGGCGGCTCCTCCTCCGGCGGCGGCGGCGGCGGTGGCGGTGGTGGCGGCGGCGGCCTCTCGTACCCCGTCTCCGGCCCGATCACGTCGTCGTACGGGATGCGCTTCCACCCCATCCTGCACGTCTGGAAGCTCCACGACGGCACCGACTTCGGCGTCGGCTGCGGGACCCCGGTGTACGCCGCCGCGAGCGGCACGGTGATCGGCGCGTACTACAACGCCGGCTACGGCAACCGCGTCATCATCTCCCACGGCCGGATGCGGGGGGCGAGCGTCGCCACGACGTACAACCACCTCTCGCAGTTCTCCACCTACGAGGGCCAGTACGTCAGCCGTGGCGAGACGATCGGCTACGTCGGGAGCACCGGGTACTCCACGGGATGCCACCTGCACTTCATGGTCCTGAAGAACGGCAACACCCGGGACCCGATGAACTGGCTGTAAACGTCTGGACGCGACCTGGACAATGGAGGAATGGCCAAGGAACCGGGCAGGAAGCTGATCGCGCAGAACCGCAAGGCGCGGCACGACTACCACGTCGACGACACCTACGAGGCGGGGTTGGTGCTGACCGGCACCGAGGTCAAGTCGCTGCGCGAGGGCCGCGCGAACCTCACCGACGGCTGGGCCGACATCGAGGACGGCGAGGTGTGGCTGCACGGCGTGCACATCCCCGAGTACGCACAGGGGACGTGGACCAACCACACGGCCCGCCGCAAGCGGAAGCTGCTGCTGCACCGCCGTGAGATCGAGAAGATCGAGAAGGCCGTCTCCAACCCGGGCGTGACCCTGGTCCCGCTGTCCCTCTACTTCTCCTCCGGCCGCGCGAAGATCGAGGTCGCGGTCGCCCGGGGCAAGAAGGCGTGGGACAAGCGGCAGGCGATCGCCGAGCGGCAGGCGACCCGAGAGGTGCAGACCGAGATCGGCCGCAGGATCAAGGGGATGCCGGGATGACCGACCCCCTTCCGGGCGCTGCGTTGTCCGATGCTGCGTTGTCGGATGCTGCGTTGTCCGATGACGGGCTCCCGGAGTTCTGCGCACGGCTCGGGATCCCGGGGCTGTTCGACGCTCACGTGCACTTCCTCCCGCCGCGGGTGATGCAGAAGGTGTGGTCGTACTTCGACGCCGCCGGCCCGCTGACGGGCCGCGAGTGGCCGATCACCTACCGCTGGTCGGACGGGGAGCGGGTCGCGCACCTGGAGCGGATGGGGGTGCTCCGCTTCTCCGCGCTGCCGTACGCGCACAAGCCGGGGATCGCGGAGTTCCTGAACGACTGGGCCGCGGACTTCGCCGACACCTACGGCAACGCCCTGCGCAGCGCCACCTTCTACCCGGAGCCGGAGGCCGGGGCGTACGTCCGCGCGCGGATCGACGCCGGGACCGAGATCTTCAAGACGCACATCCAGGTGGGGGAGTTCGACCCGACCGACCCGATGCTCGACGAGGTGTGGGGTGCGCTGACCGACTCGCAGACACCGGTCGTCGTGCACGCGGGCTCGGGACCGGCGCCGGGGAGGTTCACCGGGCCGGAGCTGATCGGACGTGTGCTGGCGGCGTTCCCGACGCTGCCGATGATCGTGGCGCACATGGGCGTGCCGGAGTACGGCGCGTTCCTCGACTTCGCCGAGCGCTACCCGAACGTGCGGCTCGACACCACGATGGTCTTCACCGACTTCACCGAGGAGACCACGCCGTTCCCGACCGACGACCTGGGGCGCCTGAAGGACCTGCAGCCGCGGGTGCTGCTCGGGTCGGACTTCCCGAACATCCCGTACGCGTACGCCCACCAGGTCGAGGCGCTCGCGCGGCTCGACCTCGGTGACGACTGGCTGCGCGACGTCCTCTGGCGCAACGGCCTGGCGCTGTTCGACGCCTGAGCTCCTCCCGCTGGTCGAGGCGCGAGGGTCACCCATCCGCTGGTCGAGGCGCGAGGGTCACCCATCCGCTGGTCGAGGCGCGAGGGTCACCCATCCGCTGGTCGAGGCGCGAGCGGAGCGAGCGATCGAGACCCTCACCCCGCCACGCGTAGGCGCAGCACCCGACGCGGGCTGACGGCCGACAGGTACGACCCCCGGGCCGGGCGGACCTCGACGTGCAGGTGCGGGCCGTCCGGCGCGCCCCGCGCCCCGGATCGGCCGACCAGGTCGCCGCGACGGACCCGGTCGCCGTGGGACACCCGACGCGATCGCAGGTGTCCGAGCAGGACGTCGCGGCCGCGCGAGCGGATGATCACCGCACGGCTGCCGTACGCGGACCCGAGCCCGCGGGTCACGATCCGTCCCCGCACGCCCGCGTACACCTTCGTGCCCTTGCGCATCGCGAGGTCGAGGCCGTGGTGGAAGCCGCGGCCCCGGGCGCAGCGTGACGACGGCGGATACCAGGGAGCGCGGGTGCAGCCGAACGGGATCATGCGGCGGTGGGCGCCTGCGTACCAGCGCGAGGTGTAGCACCGCCTGTCCTTCGTCCAGAACCGGCGCGTGCCGTCGGCCGTCCGGCGCGGTCCCGACCGGCACGCCCGGCGGGGTTCCGCGCGGGGCGTCGTACGGGGAGTCGTGCGGTCGGCGGTCCGCTGCGGCGCCGAGGAGGCCGCCGGCCGGGCCGCGGTGGTGGATGCGCTCGCAGCAGGAACGACGGCGTTCGCGGACGAGCCGCCGTCGCTGCGCGCAGTGTCGCCGTCCGTGCCCGCGCACCCGGCGGCGAGCACGGCCGCCAGCAGGAGCCATACGCACGGCCTCACTCGTGCAGGGTAGATCGGCCGCGCCGGGAATACCGTTCGTCCGGGGCGGGTTGTGCGGGGTAGAGTTCAGGCGTCGGTTCCACCGGCGCGTTTTGACAACATCACAGCGGGGCTGATCGGTTTCGACTTCGGTCGTACGAATCAGGAGAAGCGAGCCGAGAATCCAAGGTCATCTCGTGAACGTTCCTTGGAAAACAACAAGTGCCGATTCCAAGCGCACTGACTTCGCTCTCGCCGCCTGAGGCGAGTACCGCGAAGGGTCGGCCTGGGAGCGCCTCCGTCCCAGTCACCGGCCTCAGCTAGGAGGCTTGCTCTGTTAGTCCGGTCGCGGGACTGACAGGGGACATTCACAGCGACTGAGCCTGTCGACGACGTGTTCGTCCGAGCGTCGGGGCTGAGAACACGACATGACGAACTGCGCTCGGAGAAGTCCTGGTCCTGCGCTGGAGGACGCGGGTTCGATTCCCGCCAGCTCCACCATCCGCCGTCGTTCGCGACGGTGCCCCGCACGGTCGACGACGGCCGGTCCGGCTCCCGCCGGGCCGGCCGTCGTCGTGCTCGGGCGAGCGCGGACCGGGGCGAGCATGCCCGCAGCGAGGTCGGCCGAGACACGGCGGTCGCGGTCCTGCGGTGCCTTGACAGCGATCTCTCCTGCTCCCAGAATTGAGCGAGCGCTCAGTCAATCCACCAGAGAGGCCCCCGCCATGCGCCGTGCCGTGATCGTCGACGTCGTCCGAACCGCCTCCGGCAAGGGCAAGCCCGGCGGCGCCCTGTCCGGGGTGCATCCCGCCGAGCTGCTCGCCACCACGCTCACCGCGCTGATCGAGCGCACCGGCGTCGAGGCAGGGAAGGTCGACGACGTGATCGCCGGCTGCGTCGACCAGGCCGGCGACCAGGCACTCAACATCGGCCGCACGGCCCTGCTGACGGCGGGCTTCCCCGAGACCGTCCCCGCGACGACGATCGACCGGCAGTGCGGCTCCAGCCAGCAGGCCGTGCACTTCGCCGCGCAGGGCATCATGGCCGGCGCGTACGACGTGGCCATCGCCTGCGGCGTGGAGTCGATGAGCCGGGTGCCCATGGGCACGCCGACCATGGACGGAGACCCGTTCGGGCCGCTCGCCCAACGTTTCGCCAGCCTGCCCCCGCAGGGGATCGGCGCCGAGCTGATCGCGTCGCGGTGGAAGCTCTCGCGCGGAGAGGTCGACGCCTACGCCGCGCGTTCGCACCGGCTCGCCGCGGAGCACACGACGAGCGGGAGGTTCGCCGACGAGATCGTGCCGGTCACGCTGCCGGACGGCACCGTGCACGCCGCCGACGAGACGGTGCGGGCGAGCACGACGGCCGAGGGCCTCGGCGGCCTGCGTCCCGCGTTCGCGAACGACCGCTACTCCGAGCAGTATCCGGAGATCGACTGGGTGATCACGCCGGGCAACTCCTCGCCGCTGACCGACGGCGCATCGGCCGCGCTGCTGATGGGCGAGGACACGGCCGCGGCCCTCGGGCTGACCCCGCGCGCCGCGCTGCACAGCTTCGCGGTGTGCGGATCGGACCCCGAGATCATGCTCACCGGGCCGATCCCGGCGACCCAGAAGGTGCTCGAGCGGGCCGGGCTGGCGATCGACGACATCGACGCGTACGAGGTGAACGAGGCGTTCGCGCCGGTGCCGCTGGCGTGGGCCCAGGAGCTCAACGCCGACCCGGAGAAGCTGAACCCCCGCGGTGGCGCGATCGCGCTCGGCCACCCGCTCGGGGCCTCGGGGACGCGCCTGCTGGCCACCCTGGTGAACCACCTCGAGGCGACCGGCGGGCGCTACGGTCTCCAGACGATGTGCGAGGGCGGCGGCATGGCCAACGCGACCGTCGTCGAGCGCCTCTGAGGCGCAGCGCCGAGCGAAAGGACACGTCCGCGTACCCCGGCGCGTACCTCGAGACCAATCCTGACCGGCCGCGGCGTGGTTCAAGGACTCCGAGGGGAACGTGCTCTGCCTGCACTCGGTCGGCTGAGAGTCGGCAGCGGCGCGCGGCGAGGCGAGGCGACCCACCGCCCACGGCGCGCCTCACCCGAGGGCGACCGCGAGGGCTCAGCCCGGGTGCCTGGGCTCAGGGGCGAGTCGAGGGCAACGGGTCAGTCGTGGGGCGGGTCGTCGGGCAGGTGTGTTGCTTCGTCCCATGCCGCTCTGGCGTCGGCGTTCTCGTGATCGAGGCGTGCTTGACGGACCATCGAGCACAGCCGTCGCTCGAGCGGTGAGGTCGGGGGTCTTGTCACGATCATCGTTGGTCCGTGACCGTGTGGACCGGGTCGCGTCGAGGTGTAGCGGTGTCCGGTGGGGGTCGTCCAGGTGACCACGCGTGGGGCGTCGGCGACCCCGCCGTGCAGGGAGTCTCGCCTGTTCGGGTCTGGTCTGCTCGGGGCTGGCGTGCTCGGGTCTGGTCTGTTCGGGGCTGGCGTGCTCGGGTCTGGTCTCTTCGGGGTTGGCTTGTCGGGGGTTGGCTGGTCGGGTGGTGGGCCACTGGTCTCGCCGGTGACGCGCCAGCCGTGCGCTTCCTTGGTCTGGTTGCTGCCGCGGCAGGCCGGGTCGGCGTTCGCTCCTGTCGACGGGCCGCCTCGATGGTGGGGCAGGCGGTGGTCGATGTCACGGGCCCGGCAGTCGCACCAGGGCCGCAGGCACTCGGCGTCGACCGAGCGGACGAGCCGTGCGACCGCGGGTGGGAACCGGCGACGTCGTGGATCCGCGTGCGACAGCCGCTGCCCGTCGGCGCGGGTGAACAGGCGGCGGATCCAGGCCGTGGCTCCCGCGTCGGTGACCAGCTCACGGGCCAGCTCGGCCGGGACGGCTCCGTAGCCGTCCAGGACCGCCGGTGTGTCCTCGGTGCCGAAGAGCGTCTCGGGTCGCATGAGGAGGCTGATCTCGGTGCGGATCGGCGCCCGGCCGTCGGTGTCGACCGCGGCACCGGTGAGCCGCTCGAGCGCGGTGTCGGCGAGCAGCTGCGACACGGTGCGGGGATCCCCGTCGGCCCGTCGGGCGCTCGCGTGGTCGTCGAGGGCGTGGTAGGCCGCTGCGAGCTGCTCGGCCGGGCCGTAGACCCGCAGCGTCGCCATCGTGTCGAGCTCGCGGGTCAGGCTCACCTGCCGCTCGCCCCGTGCCCGCATGGTCCGGACGTAGCCCGCGTGCGGATCGAGGGCAAGGGTCAGCCGCCGGGCTGCCTTGCCCGCGCGCTTCGGGGTCAGGGACCCGAGGCTCTCGGCGAGCTCGGAGTCGAGACGCGCACGGTGCTCGGCGGAGAGGAACTGCACCTCACGGCACACCTCCCGCACCACACCGACAGAGATCGCACCCTGCTCGAACAGCGCGGCCGTCGACGGCAGCTCCTGCAGCATCCGCGACTCGAACAGCGACTGGCCCGACGCCGACGCCGAGACCTGGCGTGCCATCGCCACCTCGGTGCGCAGCGACCGCTCGATCGTCTCCTCGTGCTGCGGCACATGCGTGACCGCACGCCGCCGCGCCTCGAGCGCCGCGACCGCGGTCGTCTGCGTCGCCTGCGTCACCCGCACCAGCCGCTCGCACAGCGCGACCACCTCGACCTCCGCGGCCCCCATCGCGACATCACCCGGGTCGAGCGCGGCGATCTGCTCGAGCACCCCGTCGACGGCGTCGACCACCCGGCTGCGCAGAGCCTCCACAACCGTCGAAGGCGACACCGATTCGAACATGTGTACAGACTACGGCGGGACACCGACAGTCTGGATCTGTGATGTCTCGGGACATCAGACCGACAGCTCGGCTCTTCGCGTCGTTCGCCTCCATCGCGCGGGGCGCTTCCTGGACCGCGGCGGGATCGACCACCGAGCCGTCGGGCCGAGCCGCCGGGCCGAGCCGAGCCGAGCCGTCGGGCTCAGCCGCCGTGGCCGACGGTGGCGAGGGACAGCGGCACGTAGCGGGCGGCGATCTCCTCGCCGCTGAGCGTGCCGTCGTCACGGAACCACCGCGCGATCGACTGCCACATCCCGAGCAGGGCCCGAGCCGCCTCGTGCACGTCGGTCGGGTGGAACTGCCCGCTCTCCACCCCGTCGGCAACGACCCGGTCGACCAGCGCGTCGATGCGCCGGCGCGGGGCCGCGTACCGGGCGCGGCTCTCCTGCCCGAGGTAGCGCGCCTCCAGGTCGAGCGCCGCGAGCTTGTGGCGCGTGGTCATGTGCAGCACCACCACCTCGGTCAGGTTGGACAGCGCCTGCACCGCGTCGTCGGCGTCCGCGACTGCAGCCTCGGCACGGTCGGCGACGTCGTCGGTCCCGAGCAGGAGGAGCGTGACGAACAGCGCCTCCTTGCTCGGGTGGTGGTAGTAGAGCGCCGGGACGGTCACGCCGACACGTCGCGCGATGTCGCGGACGGTCGTGCCGTGGTATCCGTGCTCGTAGAACGCCTCCAGGGCACCGGCGAGGATCGGGGTCAACGGCACGGGCTCGAACGTGCGCCAGTCGCGCGACGTCCCTGCTGCGGTCGCGCTCCGGTCCGTCGTCATCCCGCCTCCCTCGGCCTGGCCACATCATAGGGCGCGGGCAGCCGCCGGCCGCGGTGCCCGGCGCCCGCCCCGGTCATCCCGGCTGCGCGGTGTGCGCGGGGTTGGCCACCGCGAGCCGGTCCCGCACGCTCTCCCGCACGACCTCGGCGACCGCCTCCCAGCGGTCGTCGAGCGACCCCGTCACGATGGCGCGGCTCAGCTCGTCGTCGTCGGCGACGCCGAGCCGGTCCAGGCGTACGCGGTGGCGCGCGCGGTGCTCCTCGCCGAGCCGTGCCTCGCGGCGGACGGTGCGCGCCAGGTTCGTGGCGACACGGGCCTGGAAGCCGACGCTCCCGCCCGCCGGCACCACCTCCGTACCGAGGAAGTGGAGCAGCCCGTCGAGCAGGTCGTCGCTCGTCGGGCTCCCGTACGGCCCGGTGGCGGCGGGCGGCGCGTCGTCGAGGACCTCGCGCGTCTCGTGGGGGTGGTCGAGGCCGAGCCCGAGCAGCACGTCGAACTCCTGCTCCGCGGACCGGCGCCCGATCGCGACCATCTCCATCGACCGCTCGGCACCGCTGAGGTGTCGGTCTGCCTGGACGCGGCACATCAGCCCCCACCGCACCGTCGCGTAGCGCTCCCACCACGCCAGCCGCGCGTCGGACGGGCGCCACCCGGCGACCTCGGCGTACGCGTCGAGGAGCTCGTCGCGTGTCCCCAGACCGCCGGCCGGGTGCGGCGAACCGAAGCGCCAGACCTTCGCGCACAACCAGCCGAGATCCTCGACCGGGTCGCCGCGGTGCACCAGCTCCCAGTCGAGCACCGCGCGCAGGCCGTCGGGGCCGACCATCAGGTTGCCCAGGCGGAAGTCGCCGTGCACGAGGCACTCTGCGCCCGGCTCGGGACGCTCGTCGTGCAGAGCGCGCAGGCCGAGTGCGAGCCCCGGCGCTGGTGGGCGAGCCCCGGCGAGGTCGTCGAGCGCGGCGAGCGGCTCCGGCGCAGGAGCGAGCAGGTCGTCACCGACCTCGATCGTGTGCAGGCGGGCGAGGGTGGCGCCGAGCTCACCGACCAGCCCTGTGCGGGCCGCCGCGAAGCGGTCGTCGCGCAGGATGCGGCGTGCGATCGTCTCGCCGTCGATGCGGTCCATCAGCATGTACGCGGCGCCGAGGGCGGGGTCCGTCCCGACGGCGTGGACCCTCGGGACCGCGACCCCGGCGTCGTCGGCGGCACGCATCGCGGCGGCCTCGACCTGCAGGCTGACGCCTCCGAGCCCGCCGGTCTCGTCGATCCGCAGGACGAGCTGCTGCTCGTCGCCGTCGCCCGTGGTCACGGCGAGCGTCTCCCGGCTCGCGCCTCCGGTCAGGCGCTCCAGCAGCACGGGTCCGGCCGTCCCCGTCGCGTCGCGGACGAGCTGCTGGAGGCGCTGCGCACGTTCGTGTGCGGGGTCGCTCGGCGTCGCGGTGCTCATCGTCCGCGCGCTCACAGGTATCCGAACAGGTGACCGGCGACCCGACGCATCTGGATCTCGTCCGACCCTTCGGTGATCCGGTAGCGGCGGTGGTGGCGGTAGATGTGCTCGAACGGCAGGTGGCGGGTGTATCCGAGTCCGCCGTGCACCTGGATCGCGCGGTCGGCGGCATCGCAGACGAGTCGGTTGCCTCGGTAGTTGCACATCGACACGAGGTGGCCGATCTGCACGAGCGGCTCGTCGGCTTCCTTGAGCGCGTCCATCTGCGCGGACACCGAGCGGACGAGCGTGCGGACCATCGCGGCCTCGGTGTGCAGCTCGACCAAGGGCCACTGGATCGCCTGGTTGCGTGCGAGCGACCGCCCGAAGACGGTCCGCTCCTTCGCGTACGCCACCGAGCGGTCGATGCAGTACTGCGCGGCGCCGACGCCCGAGGCGGCCTGGCGGATGCGGTTCTCGTGCACGAACGTCTGGGCGACGGCGAGCCCTTCGCCCTCGGCCCCGAGGATCGACGAGGACGGGACGCGGACGTCGTCCAACCTGAGCTCGACGTGGTCGCTCGGCATGTTGAACGTCCACCAGCGCATCGGGACGTCCAGCCCGGGAGCGTCCATCGGCACGATGAACGCCGTGATGCCGGTGGCGTCGCCGTCGTCACCGGACGTGCGGGCGAAGACCACGTCGTGGGTCGTGCTCGGCCCGAGCGTGTTGAACCGCTTCGCGCCCGAGATCAGCCAGTCGCTGCCGGCGCGCACGGCACGCGTCGTCATCCAGGTCGCGTCGGAGCCGTGGTCGGGCTCGGTGAGCGCGAAGGCGAGGCCGGCCTCGCCGCGGATCGACGGCTCGACGAGCTGCTCGCGCTGCTCGGGCGTCCCGAACCGGTGCAGGAGCTCGACGAAGACGAGGTTGCCGACGATCGAGTGCTCGTTCTGCAGGTCGTTGTGCAGCCCGAGCCCCCGGGCCGCGAGGTGCTCGCGGATGATCGCCATGTCGAGGTTCGTGCCGTCGCGGCCGCCCAGCTCGGACGGGATCCCGTACCGGTAGAAGCCCGCTGCATCGGCCCGCCGGCACGCCTCGGCCAGGAGGTCGAGCCAGTCCTGGCTCGGCGCGCCGTCGCGCTCGAGGTCGGTGCGGGCGAACTCCCGCCGGTGGTCGAAGAACCGGAGGTTGTCGTCGGCTTCCTCGAGCGGGCGGATGTCCTCGTCGATGAACGCGTCCAGCGCGGCGAGCAGGTCCGTCACCCGGCTCGGGGTCTCGTGGTCGGTCACGGACCACATCCTGCTGCTGAGCGAGCGATCAGTCAACGGCGCCGGAGGGGCGACGACGACGGCGGCGCCGGTGCCCGAGCACCGACGCCGCCGTCGATCGTCCGCGTCCGCGTCTGCTAGCGCTTGACGCGCTTCGTCTTCGCGCTGGTCCGCTTCGCCGTCGTGTACGAGGCCTTGCGGCCCGTCACGCTCACCCGGATCTTCTTGCCGACGTCGCGCTTGGTCACCTTGTACTTCGCGCGGGTGGCCTTCTTGATCGCCTTGCCGTTGCGGGTCCAGCGGTACGAGAGCTTCACCGCGCCCGGTCCCCAGGAACCGGCCTTGGCGCGCAGCGTCCTGCCCTTCTTGGCCTTGCCCTTGATCCGCGGCTTGCTGGACTTCAGCGTGCCGACGACCTTGCCGGTCGCCCGCGAGGTCCGCGCGTACCACTGGCGACCCTCGGAGTCCTTCGCGGTCTGGGTGACGCTGATCCGCTTGCCCGCCTGAGCGTTGCTCACCGTGAACGAGCGCTTCGTGGCTCCGGTGATCGCCCGGCCGTCCGCCTTCCAGCGGTACGAGACCGACAGGCCGGCCTTCGACCAGGCGCCGGCGCTCGCCGTGAGCGTGCGGCCGTTGCGCACGGTGCCGGACACGCTCGGCGCGGCCCCGCTCCTCAGACGGACGGTGTGCTTCGCGTGGGTGCCGCCCGTGACGGTGAACGGCGTCGCCTCGCTCGGCTTCGAGCCGGACTGCCAGCAGGTCAGGACCGCAGTCGGCCCGGAGTAGCCGGACGGGACGCCGAAGCAGGCGCGGTACTTCTCGAAGTAGGTGCTCTCGGTGAACCGGTAGCGGCCGTTGCGGTCGGTCTCGTTCGGGCCGTACTGCGGCAGGTCCCACACGCCGTTGCGGAGGACCTCGAAGATCACGGGCGCGCGCACGAGCCTGCGTCCGTCGGGACCGAGCACGGTGAAGTCGGCGGTGGCGAGCTCGGTGAGCGTGAAGTTCTTCGTGTTCGTGCCGGAGGCGAGCGACACCGCCGTGTCGACGTAGCGGTACGGCCAGCCGTTGTTGGTGTGCTCCTCGTCGACGGACACGCTGATCCAGTGCGTCCCGGTGGAGAGGTCCGAGGTCTGGGGCCACGCGCTGCTGTCGTAGCGCCCGTTCGCGTCGGTGTAGATGAACTGGCCGCCGTCGGTCTGGTTCTTGCGGATCAGGACGTTGGCGTGTGCGACGGGGCGTCCGGCTCCGTCGGTGATCGTGCCCACCACGGTCACGCCGGCGGCCTGGGCCGGCGCGGCGACGAGGGTGGAGAGGAGGATCGCGAGGACGGCCGTGAGGCCGATCAGCAGGCGACCGCGCGCACGCGGCCGCGGCGTCGTCGAGGACGTCATGGTCATGCTCCCGGGGGGTGTCCGGGTGCCCGTTGCCCCCGGATGGCGAATTCAGTGTAAGGGGTGCGATCGCGGGCCTCGCCGCGCCCGCGGGGGCTCGTGCGTGCACGTGGTGCCCGGTGACCAGCCCCAGGCTCTAGGGTCGTGCCGTGAACGCGCTCGTCGGCCGGGTGGCCGAACGTGAACGCCTGGCAGCGGTCGCCGCATCGGCGGCCGAGGGCTTCGGCGAGGTCCTGGTCGTCCGGGGTGACCCGGGAGTCGGCAAGACGGCACTGCTGGACGATCTGGCCGACGGTGTCGACGGGCTCCAGGTGGTGCGCCTCCTCGGTGTCGAGACCGAGGCCGGACTCGCCTTCGCCGGACTTCAGCGGCTCCTCCTGAGGTACCGCGCGCTCGGTTCGGCGATGCCGGAGATCCAGCGCGCCGCGCTGCGGGTCGCGCTCGGGCTCGAGGCGGGCCCGCCGCCCGATCGCCACCTGGTCGGCCTGGCGACCCTGACGCTGCTCGCCGAGGCCGGGCACGACCGGCCGATCGTCTGTGTCGTCGACGACGTCCAGTGGCTCGACCAGGAGTCGCTCGACGCGCTCACGTTCGTCGCCCGCCGCATCCACGCCGACCGGGTCTCGATGGTGCTGGCAGCCCGCACGTCGATCGCGGTGGCGGCGCTGGCCGGCCTGCCGGAGCTGCGTCTGGAGGGTCTCGAGCACGCCGCGGCCCACGAGCTCCTGTCGCGCTCGGTCGCCGGCGACCTCGACCCGGTGATCGCCGGCCGCATCGTGGAGGCGACCCGCGGCGTACCGCTGGCGATCCTCGACCTCGGGGACGAGCTCGGCGGTGACCAGCTCTCCGGC
Source organism: Mumia flava (assembly GCF_002797495.1). Classification (NCBI taxonomy): domain Bacteria; kingdom Bacillati; phylum Actinomycetota; class Actinomycetes; order Propionibacteriales; family Nocardioidaceae; genus Mumia; species Mumia flava. The sequence continues at coordinate 46,687 of NZ_PGEZ01000004.1, read as the reverse complement.
GGTGCCACGCTCCCGGACCCGCTGCCGCTCGGGGGCCGGCTGGAGTCGCACTACCTGGAGCGGGTCGGCGAGCTGGGCACGGGCAGCCGGACCTGGCTGCTGCTGGCCGCGGCCGAGCCGAGCGGTGACCTCGCCCGGGTCAGCGCCGCCGCGTCCGCCCTCGGCATCGATCCGTCGGACGTGCGTGCGGCCGAGGAGACCGGCCTGGTCCGCACCCGGGGCCGGGTGCGGTTCCGCCACCCTCTGGTCCGCTCCGCCGTGTACGGCGCCGCCGACACCGAGGACCGGCGTCGGGTCCACGACGCGCTCGCCGCCGTGACCACCGACCCGGTCGACGAGGACAGCAGGGCCTGGCACCTCGGCGCCAGCCGGGTCGAGCCGGACGAGCACGTGGCCGGCGTCCTCGCGCGGGCGGCCGACCGGGCGCGCGACCGGGGCGGCTACTCCGCGCGGGTGTCCTTCCTGGTCCGGGCCGTCGAGCTCACCCCGGCGGGGCCGGCGAGGATCGACCGTACGCTCGCGGCCGCCGAGGCGGCGGCGATCGGTGGGGCGCCGGTGCAGGCGAGCCGGCTGCTCGCGTCGCTCGAGGAGACGGAGCTCGACCCGGTCGGGCTGGGCCGCAGCCTCATGGTCCGCGCTGCCGTGCACGTCTACTCCGGACTCGCGGACGCCAGCGCCGACGTGCCCGCGATGTACCTGCGCGCCGCGCGGGCGTTCGAGGCCTCCGACCCGGTACGGGCACGGGAGGCGCTCGTGCGCTGCGCGTCGAACCTCGGCGGCGCCGAGTGGATGATGCGCGGCTGCTCCGTCGAGGAGGCCGCGACGACGATCCGCGAGATCGTCGGCGAGGAGCCGAGGGACGTCGCGGGGACGGCGCTGGCTGCGCTCGCGTCCTTCGCGCTCGACCCGTACGAGGTCGCAGCACCGCAGATGCGCGCGGCGGTCGACGCGATCGCGTCGGATCGGGTGAGCCCCACCGAGCTGCTCGAGCTCGGCATGCTCGGGATGGTGCTCGCGACCGGGCTGCTCGACGACGACGCGCGGACGACGATCCTGACCCGCAGCGCCGAGGTGGCGCGGGCGGCCGGTGCGCTCTACCCGCTCGACGTCTTCCTGTGGGTGCGCTCCCTGACCGAGGCCGACATCGGGCAGCTGGAGTCGGCCGGGCGTCTGCTCGCCGAGGTCGGCCAGGTCCGCGACGCGATCGGCCTGACCCCCGACCAGCAGGAGATGTTCAAGAACGTCGAGTACCTCGCCTGGTGCGGCCGCGGACCCGATCTCGAGGCTCAGATCGAACGATCCGGGCAGGCGGCGGTGGCGCTCGGCCTCGGCGGGGCGGAGACGATGGCGCGGGCCGCGTCCGCGCTGCTCGCCTCGTGCGCTGGTGACTACGAGACCTCGTACCGCCTGTCCGCCGGCATCGTCGAGCAGAACCATCTCCAGGTCGCGCAGCGCGCCCTCGTGAACCTGGTCGAGGCCGCGGTCTTCACCGGGCGCGACGAGGAGGCCCGGCGCGCGCTCGTGCGGCTCGAGTCCATCGCCGCCGCCTCGCCGACCACCTGGGCCCGCGGGCTCGCCGCGGTCGGTCGGGCGCTGGTCGCGACCGACGACGAGACCGAGGTCGCCTTCCGCGAGGCGGTCCAGATCCTCGAGCCCACGCGGAACCTCGCCGCCCTCGGCCGTGCGAGGCTGCTGTACGGCGAGTGGCTCCTGCGGCGGCGTCGGCGCGCCGACGCCCGGTTCCAGCTACGGGGAGCGCTGGGGGTCTTCGAGCGGATGGGCGCGGTGCGCTTCGCGGAGCGTGCCCGCCGCGAGCTGCTCGCCAGCGGCGGCACCGAGGGCCCGGGAGACGCAGCCGGGCCCACCCGGACCTCGGACCTGACGGCACGGGAGGCCACCGTCGCGGCGATGGCGGCGGCGGGGTCGACCAACGCCGAGATCGCGGCGGCCCTGCTCCTGAGCCCGCACACGGTGGACTTCCACCTGCGCAAGGTCTTCCGCAAGCTCGGCGTCACCAGCCGGCGCGAGCTCGCCGGGACGCTCGACGCGGCCGAGCGGATCTCGTAGCCGCGGACGCAGAGACTACGTGCCGCACGTGATTCCACGGCCGCGTCCGGGCTCCAGACTCGGAACGGGGTGGTTCCGATGGGCACGGTGGTCGCCGACGACGGCGCCGAGATCTCCTACACGGAGCAGGGCGACGGCCGCCCCGTCGTGCTCTCGTACGGGTGGCCGCTGGACGCGGGCCCGTGGGCGGTGCAGCAGCGCGCGCTCGCCGCGCGTGGCTACCGTGCCGTCGCGCACGACCACCGCCGTCCCCGGTCGCGCGCGCCCGGCGCGGCCGGCACCGTCCACGACACCGTCGTGGACGGCCTCGCCCGCCTGATCGGGCTCCTCGACCTGCGCGACGCCACCCTCGTCGGGTACGCCACCGGCGGTGGGGAGGTCGCGCGGCACGTTCGGCGGCACGGCACCGACAGACTCGCCCAGATCGTGCTCGTCTCGGCCGTCCTCTCCTCCCTGGCCGACCTCGATCGTTTCGACGTGCCGACGCTCGTCGTGCACGGCACCGACGACGAGGTGGTGCCGCTCGCGCTCGGCGGCGCGCAGTACGCCGAGCGGATCCCGCGTGCCCGCCTGCTGGTGTACGCCGGCGCGTCGCACCGCCTGCCCGAGACCCATGCCTCCCGCCTCACCACCGACCTGCTCGCGTTTCTCGCCACCTGAGCCGTACGACCGGTACGGCCGACCACGAAGGAGACCGTCATGACCGATCCGACCACCGAACCGCCGACCCCGCTCAGTCCCGACACCGTCGTCCTCGTCCACGGACTGTGGATGACGCCGCGCAGCTGGGAGCACTGGGTGACGCACTACGAGGCGCAGGGGTACCGCGTCCTGACACCCGGCTACCCGGGATTCGAGATCGAGGTCGAGGCGCTGCGGGAGAACCCCGACGTGATCGCCGAGCAGAAGGTGCCCGCGATTGTCGACCACATCGCCGCCATGATCGCCGAGCTCGACGCACCGCCGATCATCATGGGCCACTCGTTCGGCGGCACGCTGACGCAGCTGCTGCTCGCTCGGGGGCTCGGGTGCTCCGCGGTCGTGATCGACTCCGCGCCGACCGAGGGTGTGCGGGTCAACCCGCCGTCGCAGGCCAAGTCGCTGTTCCCGATCCTGAAGAACCCCGCGACCCGGCACCGGGCGGCGGGGTTCACGCCCGCACAGTTCCACTACGCGTTCACGAACACGCTGAGCCGAGAGGAGTCGGACGCGGTCTACGAGCGCTACCACATCCCGGCTCCGGGATCGTTCGTGTGGGACTACGGGCTCTTCGCGAACCTCAAGCCGGGTCACCAGGAGACCTGGGTCGACTACGCGAACGACGACCGGGCGCCGCTGCTGTTCATCGCGGGCGGTCGCGACCACATCATGCCGGCCTCGGTGAACAAGTCGAACGCGAAGCACTACCGCAAGTCCGACGCGGTGACGGAGTTCCACGTGTTCCCCGAGCGGTCGCACTGGACCTGCGGGGAGCCGGGGTGGGAGGAGGTCGCCGACATGGCGCTCTCCTGGGCGGTCGTGCACGCGCGTCGACCTGACGAGACGTGATCGCGAGCGCCGAGGCGTACGGCGCCGAGCCGGGTCAGGAGGACTGGAGCGCGGCGACGAGCGCGCCCTTGTTCATCCGCGAGTAGTTCTTGACGCCCTGCGCCCGTGCGGCCTTGCGCAGCTCGGCGACGGTCATGTCGCCGTACGCGGAGGTCGCCCTGCTGGGCGGCGCCGTCTTGGTCGGTGACGCCTTCTTGGTCGGTGACGCCTTCTTGGTCGGTGACGCCTTCTTGGTCGCGGACGCCTTCTTGGTCGGTGCGGCCTCCGTGGGGGCGGACGCCGTCGCGCTCGCCTCGCTCGCGGCCTGCCTGGCCGAGTCCGCTCGCCGGACCGCTGTCTCGGCCAGCTTGGCGAGCTCGGCGCGGGCCGCCTCGGCGGAGTCCACGATCCGCTTCTGTGCGGACTTCGCGGTCTTGCGGATCGCCTTCTCGGCGTCGGCGCGCGCTGCCTCGGCGTCCTTGCGTGCCTTCTTGAGCCGGCGGGTGGTGTCGTCGAGCGCCTTCTCCAGCTCGGCGATCCGCTCCCGCAGCGCCTCCTCGACCTTGTCGGCAGCGGACTTCTTGGTCTTCTTCGCCTGCTTCTGCTTCTTCGCCACGTGTCCTCCCGGGCGTCGGCTGGTCGTACGGCCCAGCGTACGGCCGCGCGACCGGTCTCGTGGGTCGGCCGCGTCAGTCCCGTGGTGGGGCGGGATCACCCGAGCGGTCACCGGACCGGCGGCGCTCGCGCAGCCACGACCGCAGCTCGTCGGTGATCTCGTCGGCTCCGCCCTCGTCGGTGGGAGCACCGTCGGCCGCTGACGTGCTCGCGGCGTTCGTGGTGCTCGCGTCGGTCGCGTCGGTCGTGTCGTTCGCGTCGGTCGCCAGCCTCCAGCCGCTCCCGGTGGCGCCGTCTCCGGCGATGCTCGAGGCGAACGCGCCCAGGTCGGTGATGGCCTGGTGCCCGGGGTCGCGCGGTGCGCCGGAGGCCCTGACCTGCTCGCGCTCCTGGGCACCCTTGCCGCGGAACACACCCATGGTCGCCTCCTCGCTCGCGCCCGACGCGTCTGCGTACCCTCCAGCGTAGGCGGCGGCGGAACCCGCCACAGCAGGCGGATCGGCCGGTACGCTTCCGGCCCAGGACTCCCGATGCTCGTCCCGGCGGCGCCCGACCGAGAGGACACCCGATGCGGATCACCCCCGGCCCGGTCGCTGCGATCGTGACCTTCGTCCTGTACCTCGCGGTGTTCTACGGGATCTGGATCCTGAACGAGATCGACTACGACCGGATCGGTGAGTCCACCGAGACCGCCCTGGCGTGGTACGTCGCCCCGCTGACCGGGGGAGCGGTGCTGCTGGTCGTCGCCGTCACCGTGCTCGGCTGGTGGCGACCGGTGCTGTTCGAGGCGCAGCGACTGAGGTCGCCGTGGTGGTTGTGGATCGCGCCGGCGGTGATGCTCGCGATCACCGCGGTCTTCCTGCTCACCGAGGACGTCGGTGACGCGACGACCACCTTCGTGCTCGTGGTGGCGCTGGGGAGCCTGGGGGTCGGCTTCTGCGAGGAGGTGGCGACACGGGGGGTCCTGCTCACCGGCTTCCGTGCGCGTCTGACCGAGCCGACGGCGTGGTTCCTCAGCACGCTGCTGTTCGGGCTCCTGCACCTGCCGAACTGGTGGTTCGGCGCCGGTCCCGCCGCGGCCGGCCAGGTGGCGCTCGCCTTCATGACCGGTTCCGTGCTGTACCTGGCGCGCCGGCTGTCTGGCTCGTTGTTCCTCGCGATGGCGCTCCACGGGGTCTGGGACTTCGCGGCGTTCGTCGGCGACGTCCCGACCGCGGTGGGTCTCCTGGTCGTCGTGAACGGTGTGGTCGGGCTGGTGCTCACGATCCTCCTGGTGCGCCGCGAGCGCGGTCGACGCACGGTGCTGGCGGGGTTCGCCCCTCGGGCCTGAGCGTCGGAGCGGCGTTCCGACCCCGTCGACCCCACCCGGAGGGCTAGCCTGAGCCCGTGCTCGCCACCTTGATCAGCCTCGCCGGCCTGGGGCTCGTGATGAGCTTCAGCCCGACCCTGTACGCGCTCGAGGTGACCGTGCTGACCCGCGCCGACCACCCCGTACGCCTGAGTCACGTGATCGTGGCCGGGGTGCTGACGGGCGCGGCCGGGATGGTGCTGCTCCTGCAGGTGTTCAACCCCGACGCGTGGGCCCAGCTGCTCAGCGGGAGGGTCCAGGCGGTCCTGCTCCAGCGGGGGTTCGACATCGTGGTGGGATCGGCGTTCGTGCTCGTCGGGGTGCGGCTGATCGCCCGCCGCCGCGAACCCCGCCCGGAGCGCTCGAAGCCGCGCGGCCGCATCCTCGAGAGCGCGCGAACGCTGTTCGCCTTCACCTCCCTCAACACGCTCGCGAGCGTCGGCGGCGCGGCGAGCACGTACGTGGCGCTGCGACTCATCCGCGAGGCCGACGGGGACCTCCTCCTGCACACCGTGGCGTTCGCCGTGTTCTTCGCTGCGATCATCGCTCCGTACGTCCTCCTGCTGTGGGGCGCGGACCGCCTGCCGTCGCTGCGTGCACGCTCGGAGCCCGCTGCCGAGTGGCTGCGCGCGCAGCCGTGGCACCGGATCGGCGGGATCGCCCTGATCGCCGTCGGCGGCGTGCTGGTCGGGGCCGCGCTCACGGACTGGTACGGCGCCGCCTGAGGCGACGGCGCGACGCTTGCGGTTGCGGGCCCGGTCGGTCGCCGCGAAGGTGGATGCCGATGGCGACGATCGGCGGCGACACGTGGCGCGGAGCCTCCGCGCCCGACCCGCCACGGTCGCGGTCGATGGCTGAGCTGCGCATCGATCCTGCGTACGACGGGCGTCGCCTGGTCGTGTTCTTCGGCGTCACGACGCTGGCGGCGATGTTCGCGGTGTTCGCCACCTCGCCGCAGATCGACGTCGAGCCTCCGCCCGACCTGCTGCTGATGCTGCTCTACGCGCCGGCGGTCGGGGCGGTGGTCGTGGCGTACATCGGTCCGGCGGTGGTGCGGGTCGGCTGGCCCAGCGGATGGGTGCTGGCCGGGCTGGTCCCGCCGGCGGCAGCCTTGATGGTGACGACGATGGCCGGGCTGCTCGGAGTCGTCGGGTTCCATTCCGAGCACCTCGGGCGGATGCTCGCGTACGCCGTGCCGTTCACGTTGATCGGGGCCGCGCTGGCCTTCGGCGAGGAGGTCGGGTGGCGCGGTTTCCTGTGGCCGCTGCTGCGGCGACGCACGAGCTTCTGGATCAGCGCGCTCGTCCTCGCCCCGGCGTGGTGGGCGACCCATGCGCTCCTCGTCCTGGTCGGGTGGTACGGGTCGGTCGACGGGCTGCCGGCCTACACGGTCGGGCTGGTCGGGTTCGTCCTGTTCGCCGGGGTCCTCACCGACCGGTCCCGCTCGATCTGGCCGGCCGTGGTCGCCCACGGCGCGTGGAACGGGACGGTGGCGCTCTCCTTCAGCGCGACCGGTGACGAGGAGAATCTCGTCTTCTCCGGCAGCGACGCCCTGCTGGGCGCGTTCGGGTGGCTCGCCGCCACCAGCATGCTGCTCGTCGGACTGGCATACGCCGGCTGGCACGTCTACGGCCCGGATCCGCGAGGTGGCCGCGAGGAGACCGGACCGCGCTGATCAGGCGCAGGCGACGCAGGTGGTCGCGGACGGACGCACCTCGAGCCGCTCGGTCGGGATCGCGGACCCGCAGCGCTCGCACCGGCCGTACGACCCGTCGCGTGCGCGTCCGAGGGCGGAGCGCAGGGCCTCGCGCTCGGCCTCCGACCGGGCGATCAGGGCGGCGGTGTGCTCGCGCTCCCAGGCCAGCGTCGCGCCCTCCGGGTCGTGCTCGTCGTCGCCGTTGTCGCCCTCGGCCGCCGAGACCAGGTCGGCGTGATCGCGCCGCAGCGCCGCCAGCAGGTCCTCGACCCGGGTCAGGCGTCCCGCGATCCGTTCGACGGCGTCGGTCATGGGGCGTGCAACGTTCACGTGGTGCGGGGCATTCCGCCCGTCCGGCGCGACACCCGCGACGCTCGACGCCGGCCCGAGCACAGTCAGGATCGTGCGGCCTTGAGCCGCAGGATCCGGCCCGCGGACTCGCGCACCCGCGTCCGGAACGCAGGATCGCGCCGGGCCTCGCGCAGCACGGCGGAGGTCATCGCGTCCATCTGGCCGGGATCGATCGCGAGGACGAGGTCGCCACCGGCGCGCACGAACCGCACCGCCCGCTCGGCCGGAGACCAGCGGTCGACCTGCGCGGCCGCCGACATGTCGTCGGAGATCACGACGCCGTCGAAGCCGAGGTCGCCGCGCAGCATCCCGGTGACGATCCGGGGGGAGAACGCCGCCGGCCGGCGTGGGTCGATCCGGTCGTAGACGGCGGAGGACATCATCACCAGCGGTGCGCCGGCGTCGATCGAGGCCGCGAACGGGCGCAGCGACGGGTCGTCGCGGGTCGTGACGGTGTCGCGCACCGACGCCGAGGTGTCGGTGTTGCCGCGGACCCGCCCCAGCCCGGGGAAGTGCTTCGGGACGACGAGGATCCCGGCGCGGGCCATCCCGCGCTGGAACGCCAGTCCGGAACGCGTCACGGCCGCCGGCGTGGACCCGTACTGGCGCCCGAACGCGCCGATCGGCTCGTTCGCGGCGGCGTTGCCCTCCGGGACCGTGTCCAGGACCGGTGCGAGGTTCACGTCGACGCCGGCGTCGACCAGCTCCTGGCCCCACGTGCGCGCGCTGCGCGTCAGCCGCGCGGGGCGGAGCTCGGCCTGCTGGGTCGCGCGGGGGATCGTGGAGAACCCGGGGCCGCTGAGGACCTGGACCAGGCCGCCTTCCTGGTCGGTGGCGACCAGGAGGGCGGTGCCGCCGGTCGAGGCGCGGTCGACCGTCCCGCGCAGGGTGTCGACCACGCGCGCCGTGGCGCCGACGCCCGCGTCGCTGCGGCCGCGCAGCATCACGTTGCCGACGTGGTGGCGGCGGATCGCGTCGATCGTCGCCCGGTCCGCGTTCGCCGCCTCGGTGCCGGTCATGAAGAGCTGGCCGACCTGCTGCGGAAGGCTGAGCCGGTCCACGCGCGCGGCAGGGGTCGGCGTCCCGGACCCTCCGGGTGGTGCGGTCGCCTCGGGGGCGGTGGCGTCGGGTGCCGGACCTGCGCTCGGCGCCGTGGAAGGACCGGACGATTCGCCGGGGGTAGAGGTCGGGGCCGTCCCGGCCGTAGGATCGGCCGCATCCTGGCCGGAGCCGCACGCCACGGTGGCGGCGCCGGCGAGGGCGACGACGAGTCGGATCCGCCAACGGCGCCCGGGTGCTCGGAGGGAGGCGTCCATCGCGCTCAGGGTAGTCCGTGGGGTGAAGCACGCCTGGTCGCGGCCGTACCTGCGATCGGGTCTCAACCGGCCCTGATGGGACAAATCGGGGTGAGTACGGCCCTCGGCGCGCGCATACTGCTGAGGTGCGACGGCGAGGGGCCCGCCTGGTCGCTGGACGAGGGGAGAACGAGGTGACGATCTCGATTCCTCCTGCGCACGCGGGCCGGATCACGACCGCGCTCGCCCTGGTCCGCACCGGTGCGCCGGACGAGGCCGTCGCGTCGCTGAAGGCGCTGCTGCGCGACCTCGGTCGCGCCCCGTCCCACGTGCGCGCGGCGACCGAGTACGTGCTCGCCTACGCGGCGACCGAGGACGGCTCGACCGGTCAGGCGACCCGTGCCGCGGCGGCGTGCCAGGCGATCGGGACGGCCCTCGAGGAACCGGGTTGGGTGGCGCTCGGCTGCGCCGCCCGCGCCACCGCTCTGCTGGGCGACGGTCGCCCGGCGGAGGCCGTCGGGGACCTGGTGCGTGCCGAGTACGAGCTCGAGCAGGCCACGGACGGTCTGCGCTCCTGGGGGCACGGTCACCTCGGCCGCGCCTACGAGCTGTTCGGCCTGTTCGAGCTCGCGGTCCCCCACTACGAGGAGACCCTCGCGTTCACCGAGGACCCGCTGCCGCTGCCCGGGTCGCGCGCCCACGACGCACTCAATCTGGCGCGGGTCAGCTACCACTGGGTCAAGGAGCTCGAGATGGTCGGCGACCCGGCCTGCGACGACGACCTCGTCGAGCGCCGCGGCGCCGTCGTCAGCTGGGCGGAGCGGGCGATGGGGCTCGCCGACGGCGACCCGAGCGCAGCCGGTGCGCAGGCCCTGGCGCGCTACCTGCGCGCCGCGGCGGCCTGGCCGGCCGACCCGGCGCGCTGGATCGGCGAGCTCCACCGCTGCCGCTCCACCCTCGGCTCGTACGGGTACGAGACCTTCGAGCGCGAGGCGACCGCGCTGCTGGCGGTGGCCCACGTGGAGGTCGGAGAGACCGCCGAGGCGCAGCGGGCCGCGCGGCTCGCGCTGATCTCGCTGTCCGAGAACGGCGACCTCAACACGCAGCGGTACGTCCGGTGGGCCACGCTGCGCGTCGCCGAGGCGATGGGGTACCCGTCGGCCAGCGCCGGTCTCGGCTACGGCCGCAGCATCGCGTGGGCGTGGCGCGACCAGCACCGCAGCGACCTCGCGATGATGCGTGCGGCGATCGGGGGGTACGAACGCTCCCGCGCGCACGACGACGCGGTCCGGGCGGCGCGCGAGGATCCGCTCACCGGTCTGGGGAACCGCCGCGCCTTCGACGAGTGGATCCAGAGTGCGGGGGACGAGGCGCTCAACCTCATCCTCGTCGACGTCGACGAGCTCAAGCGGCTCAACGACACGCACGGGCACGTGCTCGGCGACCGCGCGCTCCAGCTCGTCGGTGTGCTGATCGAGCAGAACATCCGCTCGGGAGACCGGGCCGCCCGGGTCGGCGGCGACGAGTTCGCCGTCGTGCTCGCCACGGAGGACACCGCCGAGGTCGAGCTCGTGATGGACCGGCTCCAGCTCGCGGCCGCGGCCGCCGTCGTACCTGGTGATGCCGTGGACTGCCGGGTGGGCCTGAGCGTCGGGATGGCATCGACTACCGAGGGGCTCGCGGCCGACGAGCTCCTGGCCGTCGCGGACCGTCGGATGTACGTCGACAAGCGCAGCGGGCGCGGACCCGAGCCGACCGGCGGCGCCGTCGTCGCCTGATCCGATCCGAGCCCGGCTCGCGGTCGTCGTCCGCGGCCGGGAGGACCCCGCGCTGGTGAGTAAGGGTCGTCATGACTATTATGTGTTCTAGTCATCCCGACACTTACTCATGGGGGTCCGATGGGCGACATCGAGGTCGCCGTCTCGACGGTCATCTTCGCGCTCCGACCTGACCGGTGCGCCCGCGGGACCGCGCTGTGGCTCCCGCTCGTGCGCCGGATCAAGGAGCCGTACGCAGGCCGCTGGGCGCTGCCCGGAGGGCCGGTCCGGCGCGACGAGGACGTCGAGCAGGCTGCGCGCCGGACCCTCCTGGAGACCACCGCGCTCGCCCCGAAGTACCTCGAGCAGCTCTACACCTTCGGACAGGTGGAGCGCGCCGCCGAGCCGGTCCCGGGGCCGCGGGTGATCTCGGTCGTCTACTGGGCCCTGGTCCGCCCGGAGGAGGCCGAGCACGGGATCGAGGACGAGAACGTCGGCTGGCACCTCGCCGACGCTCCGCCGGGCCTCGCCTTCGACCACGCCACGATCGTGCGGTACGCGCTGTGGCGGCTGCGGACCAAGATGGAGTACTCCCGGGTCGCCCAGGCCTTCCTGGGGGACACGTTCACCCTCGCCCAGCTGCGCGAGGTCTACGAGGTCGTGCTCGAACGCACCCTCGACCCGGCGAACTTCCGCCGCCAGATGGAGAGCAGCGGCGCCGTCGAGCCGACCGGCGACTACCTGGTCGGCGGCCGGCATCGTCCGCCGAGGCTCTACCGCCACCGCGAGACGCGTGATCTCGCCGACAACGGACCCCTCACCCGCCGACAGGACGTCGTCGGCTCCCGGCCGACGTCCACGAACCCGACGCCCACGAACCCGACGTCAGGAAGCAGGCAGACACCATGACCTCCGTCGACAGCATCGTCCAGGCAGCACCCGCTGCGACCTGCACCCCGGACCTCGCCGACGGCCCGTGGACCTTCGATCTCCAGCCGCCCGGGTACGGGCCCGGTGCGTCGATGGGCGACACGATCCCCGACGCCGCGCCGCGCCAGGGCGTCCTGCCCGAGGCGTACACCCGGATGAGTCCCGAGGAGCTGGACGCCCGGATCGTCGCCGCGAAACGGACGCTCGGCGACCGGCTCGTCGTGCTGGGGCACTTCTACCAGCGTGACGAGGTCGTCAAGCACGCGGACTTCGTCGGAGACTCCTTCCAGCTCGCGAACGCAGCACTGACGAGACCCGACGCCGAGGCGATCGTGTTCTGCGGCGTGCACTTCATGGCGGAGACCGCCGACATCCTGTCGCGCGACGAGCAGGCCGTGATCCTGCCCAACCTCGCGGCCGGCTGCTCGATGGCCGACATGGCCGACATCGACTCGGTCGAGCAGTGCTGGGCCGAGCTGGAGGCGATCTACGGCACCGAGCCGGACGCGGACGGGCGGGTCCCGGTGATCCCGGTGACCTACATGAACTCCTCGGCCGCGCTCAAGGCGTTCTGCGGGGACCACGGCGGCATCGTCTGCACGTCGTCGAACGCCGCGACCGTGCTCGAGTGGGCCTTCGAGCGGGGGCAGCGGGTGCTGTTCTTCCCCGACCAGCACCTCGGCCGCAACACCGCCAAGGCCATGGGCATCGGGCTGGACGCGATGCCGATGTGGAACCCGCGCAAGCCGCTCGGCGGCAACGACGAGGCGAGCCTGCGCGACGCGAGGGTGCTGCTGTGGCACGGGTTCTGCTCGGTGCACCGCCGCTTCACCGTCGCGCAGGTCGAGCAGGCCCGGGCCGAGCACCCGGACGTCCGCGTCATCGTCCACCCGGAGTGCCCGATGCCGGTCGTCGACGCCGCGGACGAGTCGGGCTCGACCGACTACATCCGCAAGGCGGTCGAGGCGGCGCCCGCCGGCACGACGTTCGCGATCGGGACGGAGATCAACCTGGTCCAGCGGCTCGCCGAGGAGCACCCCGAGCACACGATCTTCTGCCTGGACCCCGTCGTCTGCCCCTGCTCGACGATGTACCGGATCCACCCCGGCTACCTCGCGTGGGTGCTCGACGGACTGCTCGAGGGCCGCGTCGAGAACCGGATCGAGGTCGCACCGGAGGTGGCAGGCTCCGCCCGGGTGGCGCTCGAACGCATGCTGGCGGCGAAGCCATGACCAGGCCCCGGCTGCTCGTCGTCGGCAGCGGCATCGCCGGACTCGTCACGGCGATCGAGGCCGCGGCGACCCACGAGGTCGTGCTGGTGACGAAGGGGACGCTCGGCGACGGATCCACCCGGTACGCCCAGGGCGGCATCGCCGTCGTGCTCGACGAGGCCGCCCGGCACGGGGTCGCGGACTCCGTCGACGCGCACGTCGCGGACACGCTCGCGGCCGGCGCCGGGCTGGTCGACGAGGCGGCTGCACGCGTGGTCTGCGGCGAGGGGCCGGACGCGGTCGCGGCTCTGATGCGCTGGGGGACGCGGTTCGACCGCACCGACGGGCGCCTGGCGCTGGGGCGCGAGGCGGCGCACTCCGCCCACCGGATCCTGCACGCGCAGGGCGACGCGACGGGTGCCGAGATCGTCCGGGCCCTGGTCGCGCGGCTGGCCGACGCCGGCGTGGAGGTGGCCGAGCACAGTCTGGTCACCGAGCTCGTGGTCACCGACGACGCGGTCGTCGGCGCCCGGTGCGTGGACGTCCCGACCGGCCGCCGGTCCGTGGTCGAGGCGGACGCGGTCGTGCTCGCGACCGGGGGCGCCGGGCACCTCTACGCGCACACCACGAACCCGTCGTCGGCGACCGGCGACGGTCTCGCGCTCGCGCTCCGTGCGGGAGCCGTGGTCACGGACGCGGAGATGTACCAGTTCCACCCGACCCGGCTCGCCGTCCCCGGCGGCGGCCTGATCTCCGAGGCCGTCCGCGGGGAGGGAGCCGTACTGCGCGACCGTCGCGGCCGGCGCTTCATGCTCCGCGTCCACCCCGACGCCGAGCTGGCGCCGAGGGACGTCGTCGCCCGCGAGATCGCCCGGGTGATGCTCGAGCAGGACGGCGAGCCGGTGCTGCTCGACACGACCGCGCTCGGGGCCGACTTCCTCCGGCGCCGCTTCCCCGGCCTGGACCGACGGTGCCGCGCGCACGGCATCGCCTGGGACCGCGAGCCGGTGCCGGTCACGCCGGCGGCCCACTACGCGATGGGCGGCGTGCGCACCGATCTCGACGGTCGGACCAGCCTGCCGGGGCTGTGGGCGGTCGGAGAGGTCGCGTGCACGGGTCTGCACGGCGCGAACCGCCTCGCGTCGAACTCCCTGCTCGAGGCCGCGGTGCTCGCGCGGCGCTGCGCCGGTTCGCTGGCGCGACCCGGCGCCGCCGTGCACGCGGGGGAGCCGGTGCCGTTCGCGCCGGAGCTGACCGAGCCGGCCCGGACCGTACGGCGCGAGGACCTCCAGACCACGATGTGGACCGCGGCCGGCCTGGTGCGCGACCGCAGCACGCTCGAGGAGGCGGCGGCGACGCTGGCCGCCTGGCGCTGCCCGGTCGACCAGACCACGCAGCGGTACGAGGACGCGAACCTGCTCGAGGTCGCTCGCCTCGTGGTGGCGGCCGCGCTGGCGCGGGCCGAGTCCCGTGGCGCGCACCACCGCAGCGACGCGCCCGCGACCGACCCGCGGCTGCAGCGGCACCTCAGCTGGGTGCGCAAGGAGGGGTCGACGTGCTGACGCGCGACACGGTCGCAGCCGGCGTCCGCGCCGCGCTGGCCGAGGACGCCCCCTGGGGCGACGTCACGGCCGATGCGCTGCTGCCGCCGGATGCGCGGGCGCACGCGCGGCTGGAGTCCCGGGAGCCGGGGGTGCTGGCCGGGGTCGCGGTCGTCGTGGAGACGTTCGCGCAGGTCGACCCGTCGATCGTCGTCGACGTGCGGATGGCCGACGGTGACGCGGTCGCAGCCGGGTCGGTGGTCGCGGTCGTCGACGGACCGGCGCACGGTGTGCTGAGGGCGGAGCGGATCGCCCTCAACTTCGCCCAGCGGATGTCCGGGATCGCGACGGCGACCCGGCGCTACGTGGACGCCGTCGACGGCACGGGCGTCCGGATCGTCGACACCCGCAAGACGACGCCCGGTCTCCGCGCGTTCGAGCGGCACGCGGTGGTGTGCGGCGGGGGGCACAACCACCGCTTCTCGCTGTCGGACGCCGTCATGGTCAAGGACAACCACCTTGCGCTGCTCGGCGACGACCCCGGTGCGATCACGACCGCGCTGCGGGCTGCGCGGCAGCGGCTCGGGCACACCGTCCACGTCGAGGTCGAGGTGGACCGGGTCGACCAGATCGAGCCCGTGCTCGCCGGTGGTGCCGACACCGTGATGCTGGACAACTTCTCCGAGGACGATCTGCGCCGCGGCGTCGACCTGGTCGCAGGGAGGGCGCTGGTCGAGGCCAGCGGCGGCATCACCCTCGCGTCGGTGCGCGCCGTCGCCGAGTGCGGCGTGGACGTGATCTCGGTGGGTGCCCTGACTCACAGCTCGCCCGCGCTCGACCTGGGACTCGACGTCGCGGTGGTGCGCTGACGTGCGCTATCTCGACGCGGCCGCGACGACTCCGGTCCGGCGTGAGGTGCTCGAGGCGATGTGGCCGTACCTCACCGGCGAGTTCGGCAACCCGTCGAGCCACCACCGGGTCGGGGAGGGGCCCGCGCGGGGTCTCGCGCAGGCGCGGCGGACGGTCGCCGACTGCCTCGGGGCTCGTGCGGGGGAGATCACGTTCACCTCGGGAGGGACCGAGGCGGACAACCTCGCCGTGAAAGGGATCGCGCTGGCGCGGCCGCGAGGTCGTCGCGTGGTCACGAGCGCGGTCGAGCACCCGGCGGTGCTCGAGGCGTGCGCGTACCTCGAGCGCGTCCACGGCTTCGAGGTCGTACGCGTGGGGGTGGACGGCGACGGAGTGGTCGACCTCGACGAGCTTCGCGCCGTGGTCGACGAGCGCACCGCGCTGGTCTCCGTGATGCTCGCGAACAACGAGATCGGGACCGTGCAGCCGGTCGCGCAGGTGGCCGCGATCGCGCACGAGGCGGGGGCCCTGGTGCACACCGACGCCGTCCAGGCGCTCGGCGCGCTCCCGGTGTCCCCGGCCGCCCTGGGCGTCGACGCGCTGTCGCTGTCGGGTCACAAGGCGGGCGCGCCGAAGGGGTCGGGCGTGCTGTGGACCCGCGCCGGCGTCGCCGTCGAGCCCCTCGTGCACGGAGGTGGGCAGGAGCGGGGTCGGCGGTCCGGCACCGAGAACGTCGCCGGGGCGGTGGCGATGGCGGCGGCGATGCGGCTGCTGGAGGGAGAAGGCAGGCTGGGTTCCGACGGTGCGGTGCCGCCGTGGAGCGCCGGGCTGGCTGCGGCGCGGGACGCCTTCGTACGGGCCGTCCTGGCGGGCACGGACGGTGCCCGGCTGACCGGCCACGCGACCGAGCGGCTGCCCGGGCACGCGTCGTTCTGCTTCCCGGGGACGGCGGGGGAGACGGTGCTGCTGACGCTCGAGCAGGACCATCAGGTGATCTGCTCCAGCGGCTCCGCCTGCGCGGCGGGGTCCTCCGACCCCTCACCCGTGCTCCTGGCGCTCGGGATCTCACCGGAGGTGGCCGAGACGGCCGTCCGGTTCACCGCCGGTGGCCCAGGGGACTTCGAGGGGGTCGCGGACGCGGTCGTCGAGGCCGTCCGCCAGGTCGGTTCACTTCGAAACTGATACCGTTCTGTTACGGCCCTGTGATGCTCCTGTGACCAAATGTGAGATGGGTCATGATTTCACCGCGGGATGCCTGAAATCCCAGGGCGGTTTCTCCCACAAAGTGACTTTCTGACGCCTCTGCGGAGGATGTCGCGTTTGCCCCTCATGTCGGGTCTGCCTAGTGTGGCCCGCGGTTCGGCGGACCCCCGCCGCAGACAACTTCATCGGTTCGCCAGGCCCCTGAAGACCTGGTCCACGGAACGTCGGGCGAACAGCATCGTGCACGGGACGCCGAGTCCTGCCCACCCGTCGCACGTCCCCCGTTGCCGAGTGATGAACCCCAGGGCAGGAGCGGAGGAACCAACTTCTGCGTGAACGCCTCACGGCGCTCGCGCTCGGGGTGAAGTCCTCACCAGGACCGGGCCACGTCTCTCGCCCGAACCCGACAGCTCACTTCGCAGGCGTTGCAGGGACACCGAGTGATCATGCTTGCCAACCCCCGTTGGCAGCGCCTCGTCGCGCTGCCCGTCGCGGCTTTTGCCGCTCTTGTCATGGTGTTCGCGACCGTCAGCGTCGTCTCCGCGTCGTCCGCCTCGGCGGCCACCGGGTCGAGCGTCGGCTCGAAGGTCACCGCCAAGAAGAAGCTCACGAAGAAGCAGAAGAAGCGCCTCAAGCGCAAGCGCATCAAGCTGCGTCGGATCAAGAAGATCGACAAGGCCGAGCGCGTCGCCGCACGCCAGAAGGGCGACCCGTACCGCTACGGCGCCTCGGGCCCCGGCTCGTTCGACTGCTCCGGCCTGACGAGCTACTCGTTCAAGAAGGCCGGCATCAAGCTGCCGCGGACCGCGGACTCCCAGTACCACCGCGTGCGCAAGATCAAGAAGCGCAACGCGAAGAAGGGCGACCTGGTGTTCTTCGGCGGCAGCCGCAAGTACCACGTCGGGATCTACTGGGGCAAGAAGCGCATCCTGCACTCGCCCTACTCGGGATCGCGCGTGAAGGTCGAGAAGATCTGGACCCGTTCGTGGTCCGCGGGGACGCTCCGCAAGCGCTTCTGACGCGCTGATCGTCGCGCACCTCCGCGCGACGCGACCGTTCGAAGCAGGGCCGGTGCCGGGTACGGCACCGGCCCTGCTCCACCATAGGGAGCATGCTCGTGACCTCCGACCGCCTGCAGGTGGTGCGCCGCCGCGCCGTCCGCACCACCTCGGCCCTGGCCGGCCTCGTCCTGTCGACCGCGCTGGTCGCCGCCTGCTCGGGCGACGATCCTGAGCCGGAAGCGGCTGCGACGCCGACCCCGACGTCGAGCGGCACCGCCCGCGACGCGGCGACCCTGGTCCGGGCCAACCCGTTCACCGGGGAGGCGGTGCCGGACGGCATCCCGCAGCACCGGGCGTACCTCGTGAAGATCGAGAACACCGACGCCGGTGCCCCGCAGTCCGGCCTGGGCGAGGCCGACCTCGTCGTCGAGGAGCTCGTCGAGGGCGGATTGACCCGGATCGCCGCGTTCTTCTACTCCGACCTCCCCAAGAAGGTCGGACACGTCCGGTCGACCCGGACCACCGACATCGCCCTGGTCTCACCGACCGGCGGCCAGCTCGTCGCCTCCGGCGGGGCCGGCAAGGTCGTCAGCCAGATCCGTGGCGCGGGCGTGAGCTTCGCCAGCGAGGACACCGGCAACCTCGCGCTGACGCGCGACCCCGGCAAGAGCGCGCCGTACGACCGCCTGCTGGACCTGAAGGCGCACGCCGACGCGCAGTCGAGCCCGGGCAAGGCGCCCCAGCCGTACCTGCCGTTCGGCGCGGGTGCGCCCGAGGGCAAGGCGATGCCCAAGGCGTTCGGGGTGCGGTTCTCGCCGACGACCACGACCGCCTGGCGCTGGACCGGCTCGAGGTACACCCGACCCGGCTCGCACGCACCGTCGAGCGACGACTTCAAGCCGGACACCGTGCTCGTGCTCCACACGAAGCAGGCCGACGCCGGCTACCGCGACCCCGCCGGCAACCCCGTGCCCGAGACCGTGCTGACCGGCAACGGCAAGGCGCAGATCATGCACGGCGGCAAGACCTTCACCGCCCGGTGGCACAAGAAGAACGCCAAGGCTCCGTTCCGGTTCACGATCGGGTCGAAGAAACCGCTGCGGCTCCCCGCAGGCAAGGTGTTCATCGAGCTCGTCCCGGTGGGGTCCGGCGGGGTCCGGACACGCTGACCGGAGTCCGATGGGTCCCAGATCACAGGCGACCGCACTCCGGTTCCTGGGTCCGCTGACCTAGGCTGGAACCAGCGACGACCTCACCCGGCGGTCCCTCCCTCCAGCGCCAGGTGGGGTCCGCCGCGTTTCTGGGGCTGGGGTGCTTCTGAGGCCGGAGCCTCGGGATCAGGCGCCCTCGGCCTGCCGGCGCTGGGCGCCCGAGCCCTCGGCCAGCGCCGCGAGCTCCTCGCCGAGTGCGTCGTCGATGACGTGGGCGAGCTCGTCACGGAACACCGCGAGCACCGTCTGCCCGGCGACCGGGAGCAGGTTGGCGATCGTCGAGACGGTCGACTCCCACTCCTCGTCCGGCATGCCGCGGGCGACGAACGGCTGCCAGACCTCGTGCCGGACCTGGTCGACGAGGTCCTCCGCGGTGGTCCGCAGCTGCTCGCTCAGGCGCGGGAGCAGGCCGATCACGGTGTCGACGGACAGCCCGAGCGAGACCGCGGCGGCACCGGAGCGGACGATGCTGGGACGCAGCACCCGCAACGTGTCGTCGTCGACCACCTCGGCCAGGCCGGCCTCGACCAGCCTGTCGACGAGGGCGTCGTTGCGCGAGACTCCCGCGAGCGCCGCGAGCGCGTCGCGCGAGACCAGCTCGGACTCGGGCTCGCGTGCCATCGGCGAGTCCAGCACGTCGATCAGGTCGAGCGCGTAGTCGCTGGTCGCCGCGGACTTGTTCACCAGGGCCTTCTCGACCGCGGCGAGCGTGTAGCCCCGGTCGAGCAGCGTCCGGACGAGCTGGAGCTGACGGACGTGCGCCTCGCCGTAGTAGCCGGTGCGACCCTCGAGCCGCGGGGGGTCGAGCAGCCCGCGGCTGGCGTACGCGCGCACGTTGCGAACGGTCATCCCGACGCGCGCGGCGAGCTGGTCAACGGTGATCTCGTCGGTTCCCTGGTCGGCCACGGTCGCATCCTACGGCGTCGTCCTCCTGTCGGGCAGACGTAGCAGGACGTACGCTCGGATCAGGCAGCCGCGCGCCGCTCGCGCGGATCAGGCGGGAGGTGCGCGCATGACCGAGCCGGAGGCGGCGGGATTCGACGACGAGGCTCGGCTGGGCCCGGACTCCGGCACGGCCCGGTTCCACCGCGGCCGTCTGCTCGTCGCCACGCCCCTGCTCGGCGTCGGGCCGTTCTACCGTTCGGTCGTGCTGCTGCTCGACCACGACGAGGAGGGCGCGCTCGGCGTGGTGATCAACCAGCCGCTGGCGGCCGACGTCGCCGAGGTGCTTCCCGACTGGGGGTCGGTGGCGACCGCGCCGGCGACGGTGTTCTCCGGCGGCCCGGTGTCGCCCGAGTCGGCCCTGGCCGTCGGGGTGCTCGCCTCCAGCCACGGCGTCCCGCCGGGGTGGCGCGAGATGTACGACCGGGTGGGCCTGGTCGATCTCGACCTGCCGGCGGCGGAGGTGGCGGCCGCGGTGCGCGGCATGCGGGTCTTCGCCGGGTACGCCGGCTGGGGCCCGGGTCAGCTCGAGGGCGAGATCGAGGAGGGTTCGTGGGTCGTCGTGGACGCCGACGAGAACGACCTGCTCTCCGCCCGGCCGCAGGACCTGTGGCGCGCCGTGCTGCGCCGACAGAGCGGCGACGCCCGGATGCTCTCGACGTATCCGGACGACCCTCAGCTGAACTGAAGCCGCCCGCGGGGCCCTGCCGAGCCGGTCCCGGTGACTCGATCCGTATGAGAGACTTCCAGGGTGTCCACGACCTTCAGCCCCGGAGCCCAGACGTCGACCGACGTGCGCACCCAGCCGCGGCTCGATGACGGTGACCACGAGCGTTTCTCGCACTACGTCCCGAAGGACAAGCTGACCGAGGCGATGATCGAGGGCACCCCGGTCGTCGCGCTGTGCGGCAAGGTCTGGGTGCCCAGTCGCGACCCGCAGCGCTACCCCGTCTGCCCCGAGTGCAAGGAGATCTGGGACTCCCTGCAGTCCGGCGACGAGGGCGGCGATGAGTGACGCGCGCCGCCTGCTGACCCTGCCCGCGCTCGTCGCCGCACTCGCGATGGCGTCGGCTCTGCTCGCAGCTCCGGCGTCCGCCGGGACGACGTCCGCCGGGACGACGTCCGCCGGGACCACAGGAACGGATGAGGCCGGGGCCCGCGGGACGGTCGCGACGTCGTCGAGCGCGAGCGCGCTGGACGGGCCGGGGAAGGCCGACGACTGCGAGCCGCACGCCGCACGCCTCACCGCTGCCGCGCCGGCAGGGATCGCCCGCCCGGACGGACCGTCCGAGGCCACCGTGCGTGCGTACGAGCGCGACCTCCGGGCCCGCCTCGCGCGCCTGGGCGGACCGACCTCGGCCCGGGGCCTGATCGCCGGGGACGTGCAGCCGAGGACGCGGAAGGTCAAGGTCTTCGTGCACGTCCTCAAGCCGACGCAGAAGGCGAAGCGGGTCAGCGGCCGCAGGATCCGCAAGCAGATCAGGGTCCTCAACCGCGCGTACGCCGGTCGGCAGTGGCGCCGCGCCGAGAACGCCCGCTTCCGGTTCGAGCTGCGCGACGTGGACGTGACCACGAACAAGTCGTGGTACCGCGCCGAGCTCGGCAGCAGGGCGTCGAAGCGCATGCGCCGCCAGCTCCACCGAGGCGGCACCCGCGCGCTCAACCTCTACATCGGCAAGCCCGAGGCCGGCGGCGGCATGATCGTCCTCGGCTACGCGTCGTTCCCGCAGAAGGCGGCCAAGCGGCCGCGGCTCGACGGGGTGGTGATCCACCGCGGCTCGATGCGGGGCGGCGGGATCCGCGGGTACAACCGTGGCGACACGACGGTGCACGAGGTCGGCCACTGGCTCGGCCTGTACCACACGTTCCACGGAGGGTGCAGCAAGCGCAACGACCGCGTCGCCGACACCCCGGCCGAGGCGGTCCCGAGCTTCCGGTGCCCGACGAACCGCGACAGCTGTGCCGCGGAGGGCGACGACCCGGTGCGCAACTTCATGGACTACTCGTTCGACTCCTGCATGCACCACTTCACCGCAGGACAGATCGCCAGGATGCACGACAGCTGGAGGGCATACAGGCGCTGATGTCAGGGGCCGCACATCTGCCGCCGGCCTACCCGGATCGCGCCGCCTGGGGTACCGCCCCGAAGCTGCGCGCCTGGCAGGCCGACGCACTCACCACGTACGCCGAGACCTCCCCGCGCGACTTCCTCACGGTCGCGACCCCCGGGGCGGGCAAGACCACCTTCGCGCTGACCCTCGCCGGACGCCTCCTCGAGGCGCGCGTGATCGAGCGCGTCGTCGTGGTCGCTCCGACCGACCACCTGAAGACGCAGTGGGCCGAGGCGGGCGCGCGCGCCGGGATCCCGCTCGACCCGACGGTGACCGGACGCGGGGGTGCGCTGGCGAAGGACTTCCGCGGCTACGCGCTCACCTACGCCGGGGTGGCGACGAACCCGACGGCTCACCGGCTGCGGACCGAGCGGTTCCGCACCCTGGTGATCCTCGACGAGGTGCACCACGCCGGCGACGCGCTGTCGTGGGGCGAGGCCGTGCGCGAGGCGTTCGAGCCGGCCGTACGGCGGGTCGCGCTGACCGGCACCCCCTTCCGCTCCGACGCCAACCCGATCCCGTTCGTCGGGTACGCCCCGGGCAGCGACGGGATCTCGCGCAGCGTCGCCGACTTCTCCTACGGCTACGCCGAGGCGCTCGCGGACGGTGTCGTACGGCCCGTCCTGTTCATGGCGTACTCCGGCGACCTGCGATGGCGCACCCGCGCCGGCGACGAGGTGGCGGCGCGGCTCGGTGAGCCCATGACGACCGACCTCACCGCCCAGGCGCTGCGCACCGCGCTCGACCCGAAGGGCTCGTGGGTCCCCTCGGTCCTGGCGGCGGCCGACCGGCGCCTCTCGGAGGTTCGGCGGCACGTGCCCGACGCCGGCGGGCTGGTGATCGCGACCGACCAGAACGCCGCCCGTGCGTACGCGAAGATCCTGCGCGAGGTGACCGGGACGTCGCCGACGCTGGTCCTGTCGGACGAGAAGGAGTCGAGCGCACGGATCAGCGCGTTCGCCGAGTCCGACGATCGCTGGATGATCGCGGTCCGGATGGTCAGCGAGGGCGTCGACGTGCCCCGGCTGGCCGTCGGGGTGTACGCGACCACGACGTCGACGCCGCTGTTCTTCGCCCAGGCGGTCGGCCGGTTCGTGCGTGCGAGGCGACGCGGTGAGACCGCGACCGTGTTCGTGCCGAGCGTGCCGCGCCTGCTCGGGCTGGCCTCCGAGCTCGAGGTGCAGCGCGACCACGTCCTCGGGCGGCCGTCGGACGACGACGACCCGGCCGCGCTCGACGACGAGCTGATCGCGGCCGCGCAGGCCACGGAGTCGACGGCCGATCTCGAGGAGTTCGACTTCGAGGCGCTGGACAGCGCGGCGTCGTTCGACCGGGTGCTCTACGACGGCGGCGAGTTCGGTCACGAGGGCGAGGTCGCGGTCGGCTCCGAGGAGGAGATGGACTTCCTCGGGATCCCCGGCCTGCTGGAGCCGGACCAGGTGCGCGAGCTGCTGCGGCACGCGCGGTCACGACGTGCGGCGGAGCGCTCACGCGGCGGTTCCGACGGCGGCGGTTCCGACGGCGGTTCCGAGGGCGGTGGTTCCGGCGGCGGTGGTTCCGACGACGGTGCGGGCGATGGCGCGGGATCGGGTGAGGAGTCGACACACAAGCGCCGGGCCGTGCTGCGACGGGAGCTCAACGCCCTCGTCGGAGCGTGGCACCACCGGACCGGCCAGCCGCACGGGGTGACTCACACGAAGCTGCGCGAGGTCTGCGGCGGGCCTCCCTCCGCGAGCGCCTCGGTGGACGACCTCACGCGGAGGATCGAGACCCTGCGGGACTGGGCGACCCGCCCGTCGGCCTGACGGAGCGGAGCGACGATCGAGACCCGCTGCCTTCGTCGGTCGGGCCCTCGCCTTCGTCGGTCGAGGTGGAGCGGAGCGACGATCGAGACCCGCTGCCTCCCGCGGTGATCTCGACGGGCTCAGTCGCCGCTCGAGCCGGTGTCGCTCTCCGCAGCCGCGACGAGCGGCCCGATCCGGGGTGGGAGCTCGGTCTGGAGCGCGATGACGGTCGCGACCCGGACGACACCGGACGCGGTGACGACGGCGTCGAGGACACGTTGGAGGTCGGCGTTCGAACGTGCGACGACGCGGCACCACAGGTCGCCGCTGCCGGTGATCGTGCACGCCTCGAGGACCTCGGGGATCGCGGCGAGGTCCTCGGCGACCGGGGCGCGACCCTCGCCCTGGCGTACCTCCAGCGTCAGGAACGCGGTCACCGGGTATCCGAGGGCGGCCGGCTCGATCCGGGGGGCCCACGAGGTGATGATCCCGCGCTCGGTCAGCCGGTCGAGGCGCGACTGGACCGTGGCCCGCGCGACGTGCAGGCGTCGGGAGGCCTCCAGCACGCCGATCTTCGGCTCGGCGAGGAAGAGCGCGATGATCCGGCCGTCCAGGTCGTCGATCGGTGCGTCCATCCCGAGCATCGTAGGGCGTGGCGACCCGGCCCGCCCGCACGTACTGTGTGCCCATGAGTGGCCCACGTCACGTCGAGCAGCTCCGCAGCGAGCTGGGTGAGGCGGCGGTGCTCACCGACCCCGACCGGCTCGCTTCGTACCGCACCGATCGCGCGCAGTTCTGCGACGCCGGCACGCCGGACGCGGTCGTCCTCGCACGGAGCACCTCCGACGTGGCGACGGCGCTGCGGATCGCGACCGAGCACCGGGTGCCGGTCGTCGCCCAGGGTGCGCGCTCCGGGCTGTCGGGTGCCGCCAACGCGATCTCCGGCGGCATCGTCGTCGCGCTCGAGAAGATGGACCGCATCCTGGAGATCGACCCGGCGAACCGCCTCGTGGTCACCCAGCCCGGGGTGATGAACGCGACCCTGTCGCGAGCGGTCGAGGACGCCGGGATGTTCTACCCGCCCGACCCGTCGTCGTGGGAGTTCTGCACGATCGGCGGCAACCTCGCGACCAACTCGGGCGGCTTGTGCTGCGTGAAGTACGGCGTCACGACCGACTACGTCCTCGGGCTCGAGGTGGTGCTGGCCGGCGGCGAGGTGCTGCGGACGGGACGGCGTACGGTCAAGGGTGTCGCCGGGTACGACCTGGCGCGCCTGTTCGTCGGGTCCGAGGGCACGCTCGGCGTGATCACCGAGGCGACCCTGCGGCTGCGGGGTGCCGCTGCGCGCCCGGTGACGATGGCCGCGACGTTCGGCGAGGTCCGCCACGCAGCCGACGGCGTCAGCGCCGTGGTCCGGTCGCCCGTCGTGCCCAGTCTGCTCGAGCTGATGGACGCGACCTGCCTGCGGGCCGTCGACGAGGCGTTCGGGCTCGACTTCGGCACCGAGGTCCGGGCGCTCGTGCTGGCCCAGTCCGACGCGGGCGGAGCGGCCGGTGCCGCCGAGATCGCGGAGATCGAGCAGGTCCTGCGTGCAGCGGGCGCGCTCGACGTCGTCGTCGCCGACAACCCTGCCGAGGCCGACGCCCTGCTCGCCGCGCGGCGCGGGGTCCTCACGGCGTTCGAGCGGATCGGCACCACGATGATCGACGACGTGTGCGTCCCGCGGGACCGGATCGCCGCCCTGGTCGAGGGGATCGAGGTGATCGCGGCGAAGCGCGACGTCCTGGTCGGTGTGGTCGGCCACGCGGGCGACGGCAACTTCCACCCGACGGTGATCTTCGACGAGCACGATCCCGAGGAGACCGAGCGCGCCCAGGAGGCGTTCCGCGACATCATGCTGCTCGGTCTCGATGTCGGCGGCACGATCACCGGTGAGCACGGGGTCGGGGTGCTCAAGCGCGACCTGCTGGCCCGCGAGATCGGTCCGGTGGGTCTCGCGGTCCACCGGTCGTTGAAGGAGGCGCTCGATCCCCTCGGGCTGCTGAACCCGGGCAAGGTCTTCTAGTCTGTCGCCCATGGCCGATCGCCTTCCCCTGAGGACCCGCCTGTTCGCCCGCATCGAGGGCCGCCTCTCGACGCCGATCCACGAGGTGCCGCACGCCGAGATCGCGGCGCGGCGCGGCAAGAGGGCAGCCCTGCTCTCGACCCCGCTCGCCCGTCGCCTGGTCTCCGGCCGCCCCCACCCGCAGGCGCGGATCCATGACGTCCACGTCGACCTGCCGCCGGTCAAGGTGCCGGGCGGCTCGGGTCTGGAGGCGACGACGACCGAGGCGGTGTCGCTTCGGCTGCGCGTCTACCAACCGTCCGGCCCGCGCAGGATGCCCCTCGGCGTCGTCCTCATGCTGCACGGCGGCGGGTGGGTGATGGGGGACCCGGAGCAGTCCGAGTGGTGGTCCTCGCACCTGGCGGTGGAGGCCGGCTGCGTGGTGGTGTCGGTCGCCTACAGGCTCGCGCCCGAGCACCCGTACCCCGCGGCGGTGCTGGACGCCTGGGCCGCGCTGGACTGGGTGTCGACCCACGCCGCCGAGGTGGGTGGGGACCCGGACCGGATCGTCGTCGCGGGGGACAGCGCCGGCGGCAATCTCGCGGCGGTCGTCGCCGAGCTCGCCGGGCGGTCCGGTGGGCCGACGCTCCAGGGCCAGGTGCTGGTCTACCCGGCAGCGGAGATGGAGGAGAAGTACCCGTCGGAGGTCGAGTTCGCCGACGCCCCGGTGCTCACGTCGACGAGCATGCGTGCGTACTCCGCGCTCTACCTCGCGGGCGCCGACCCGCAGGCCTCGGCCGCGTCGCCGATCCGCGGCGACCTCGCGGGAGCAGCGGTGCCGGCGCTCGTCCAGATCGCGGGACACGATCCGCTGCGCGACAACGGGACCCTGTACGCCGAGGCGCTGCGACGCAGCGGCGGCTCGGCCACGCTCACCGACTACCCGAACGCCGTCCACGGCTACCTGAGCCTGCCGGGGATCTCGCCTGCCGCCGGGCGTGCGCACCGCGAGATCGTGGGTTTCGTCACCGACGCCTTGCGCGCCGGCTGAGCCCGCGACCCGGTCAGCCGCCCAGGCCGACGGCGGCCAGGTCGGCGACCGTGGCGTCCACGTCGACCGACGAGAAGCCGCTGAACCACCGCGCGGCGGAGCCGACACCGGCCGCGCCGATCGCGTCGAGCTCGGCGCGCGTGCTCTCGAGCGTGCGTTGCTCGGTCAGCCGCGCCGCGACCTCGTCCGGAGCAGCACCGTCCAGGCTCGCCCGGGTCGCGAGCAGCACGTCCGCGAAGCCGTACCCGGCTCCCGGGCCGGACGTCCCGACCGCCCCTTCGAGGCCTCCGTGGCAGACGAAGGCGATCTCGCGGTCCAGGGCCTCGCCGATCGCGGCGGCCAGGGTGGTCGGGTCGGGTGCCTCGGACCAGGCCCCGCCCGTCCGCAGCGCCAGCCGCAGGTCCTCGAGGGCGAGGGTGTCGAGGGCGTGCTCCCAGCGTGCGCCGGCCGGTCCTCGTGCGTCCAGGGGCAGCGCGACCTCGACGACCACGTCGTCGTCGATCACCGCGTCGGCCCCGAGCATCTGCACCATCGCCGCGATCCGGTGGGCACCGCGTGCCAGGTCGTCGAGGTCGCGGACGCTCGCGAGCAGACCACGCAGCCGCAGGCCGGAGGCACGCTCGGCCCAGCGTGCGGCGGGCTCGATCGCGCCGGCGCCACCGCTCACGACGACGGTGACGTCGAGCGGAGCAGCGTCGTCGTCAGGGTCTGCCTCGGGCAGCGCTCGTACGAGGGCCGGGACGTCGGCGTCGCGGACCGCGAGCGGCCCGAGCGGCCCGAACGCGGCGAACGGTCCGTGCTGCGCTGCCGCGCGTACGCGGTGGGCCTCGGCGCGCCGGGCGAGCAGGCTCGGTGCCTGAGGTCCGGGATCGGTCGTGTCGAGACTCGTGGCGTCGTCGACGACGTGCAGCGACGGCAGTGCGGACATCACCCCTCCGACGGTAGTGCAGGCGCGGGCCGGGCGACGGAGACCGGTCCCGCCGACGGAAGGATGGTGACAGTGTCGGTGTCACGGTGGTAGCGTCCCGGCATGAGCGCCACCGCAGAAGCGCGGCCGACCCTCTCGCGACGCGACGCCCGCCGCCGGGACGCCTGGCAGCGGGTGATCGCGACGATGGACCCCGAGACGCAGTACGAAGAGATCAGCCGGATCGTGGCCCGCTACGAGTTCCCGTGGGACCTCCAGCAGTCGCTGAGCTTCGCGCTGTTCCGGACGTTCGCGGTGCCGTCGATCGGACGTCTGCTCGCCGAGACGCGCGAGTTCACCGCGGCGACCCAGAAGCGGCACGACGACACCGTCCTCATCCTCGACGCGATCGTCGAGGACGGGCTCGAGTCGCCCGACGGGCGCACCGCCGTCCGCCGGATGAACCGCATGCACGGCTCGTACGACATCAGCAACGACGACATGCGGTACGTGCTCTCGACCTTCGTGGTCACGCCGATCCGGTGGATCCGCGACTACGGCTACCGCGACTCGACCCGGACCGAGATCGACGCCGCGGTGCTGTCGTACCGCCGGATGGGCGAGCTGATGGGGATCCGCGACATCCCGGAGACGTACGAGGACTTCGAGGCGCTGCTCGACGACTACGAGCGGGAGCGGTTCGGGTACGACCCGGGCGCCCGCGCGGTTGCGGACGCGACGCTCGAGCTGTTCTGCTCGTTCTACCCGAAGGCGCTGCGGCGAGGTGTCGAGATCTTCAGCCGAGCGGTGATGGACGACCACGTCCGCGCGGCGTTCCGCTACGACGACCCGCCGCGGGTCGTGATCGCGCTCTCGCGGGGCGCGCTGCGGCTGCGCGGGCGGCTCCTACGGCACGCGCCCGCGCGGCGTCGTCCCAAGCGGCCGATCGACACGGGCTCGGTCCGGACCTACCTGCCGGGCGGCTACCGCCTCGACGACCTCGGGACGCACCTCGAGTGACGGGCTCGGACGCCCCGCTCGACCTGGCCCGGACCTGGTGGGTGAAGCACCGGTGGTACGGGCGGGCACGCCGACCGTGGAACCGCCTGAGGCTGACCGCCGAGCTGGCCCGCAGGCGCGCGTACGCCCGCGGCCCGGTGCTGGGCGAGGCGCTCGAGATGCTGCGCGACGGACGGCTCGAGCTCGGCCCGGACGTCCTGCTCGAGCCGTGGGTGTGGATCACCGGCGGACCCGACGCGCGGATCACCGTGGGGGAGGGTTCGTTCCTCAACGTCGGCGTGATGCTGGCAGCGTCGCACCGCGTCGAGATCGGCCCGCACTGCATGCTCGCGAACGGCTGTCTCGTGACCGACTCCGACCACCGCTTCGACGACCCCGAGCTGCCGGTGCCGTGGCAGGGATTCACCTCGCGCGGGCCGACGATCGTCGGTGACAACACCTGGCTGGGCGCGAACGTCGTCGTCACCAGCGGCGTGACGATCGGGCGGCGGTGCGTCGTGGGTGCGAACTCCGTGGTGACCCGTGACCTGCCGGCGTTCTCCGTCGCCGCCGGCGCACCGGCACGCGTGATCCGGACGGTCAGGCCGGCAGGCCAACCGGACGGCCCGTGAGGAGCAGCAGGATCTGCTCGATCGGCGCCCGCAGGTCGGGGCCCTGACCCGCGGACCAGTCGACGTCGGTGGCGACCAGGCGGCGGCCGTCGGCGAACGAGCGCGGCTGGGCCCGGAACGCCGAGGACATCCGGCGTCCGAACGACCACACGCGGGTCGCCGCGACGGCGGCTGCGTCGGGGGCCATCGGCAGCGCGCGTCCGAGCGGGACGGCGATGTCGGCGCCGTGGACGAGCGCGTCGAGCAGCGGCTCCTGGTCGGTGACGCCGATCGCGTGCCGGTGCGTGCCGATCGTCGCCTCGACGGCGTCGATCACCGCGGAGTCGGACCACGTCGCGGCGCGGCGTACGGCGGTGTCGTGGATCATCCGGTTGAGGCTTCCTCGGGCACGGACGATCTCGATCGCGGCGCGTCCGGCAGCGGTCTCGGCGAGCGACAGGTGGGCGGCCACGTCACGGACCGTCCACCCCTCGCACAGCGACGGGCGGTCCCACTCCTCGGGCCGCAGGTCGCGCAGCAGGGTGACGATCTCGTGCCGGCGCTGGTCGGTGTGCTTCCAGAGGGTGTCGGTGTCCACGGCTGTCACTCCGTTCGGTCGGGTGGATCGGCAAGGACGGCGGCGACCACGGCCGCGATCCGCGGCTGCGGGTCGAACGCGGGATCAGGATGGGCGAGCTCGTGCAGCACCAGGCCGTCGAGGTGCGCGCCGACGATCCGGGCCGCCTGGACGGGGTCGCTCGCACCGAGCGCGCGCATCCACTGCGAGGCCCACTGCCGGACGCGCATGCCGGTCGCGGCGACCTCCGCACGGATGGACTCGTCGAGACCGGCCTCCACCATGAGGGCGAACCGGGTCAGCGTGACCGCGCGGTGCTCGCGGACCCCGGCTCGGGCGAACGCGGTCAGCGTCGCGACGAGGTCGCCGGGTGTCATCGGCGAGGAGCCGGCCGCCAGCTCGTCCCACCACGCGCGCTCGCGCAGCGCGAACCGGTCGACGACGCCGGCGACGAGCGCCTGCTTCGTACGGAAGTGGTTGGAGGTGGATCCGGCGGCGAGTCCCGCCGCGTCGTCGACGGCACGGTGGGTCAGGCGCGAGAACCCGCGCGTCCCCACGAGGTCGATCGCGGCGTCCAGGATCTCGTCTCGGCGGGAGGGCACGGCACGACGTTACTACGAATGTAGTCATAGCAACAACATCTGTAGTGTCACGCGCCGTGGGCGACTCGCGACCGCGCCGTGGGCGACTCGCGACCGCGCCGTGGGTGACTCGTCAGGCGAGGGTGACGCCGGCCTCGGCGAACTCGGCGCGCACCCGCGGCAGGTTGTCCGGCGACACCGGCGCGGTCAGGTCCATCAGCACGGTCGTGGCGAACCCGTGCGCGGCCGCGTCGAGCGCGGTGGCGCGGACGCAGTAGTCCGTGGCGATCCCGACGACGTCGACGCGGTCCACGTCGTTCGCGCGCAGCCACTCGACGAGCGCGTCGCCGTGCTCGGAGCTCCCCTCGAAACCGGAGTACGCGGCGTCGAACTCGCCCTTGCGGAACACCGCGGCGAACATGTCCTCGCGCAACGGGGCGCGCAGGTCGTTGCCGGGGGTGCCGACGACGCAGTGCGGCGGCCACGAGTCCACGAAGTCGGGCTCGTCGCTGAAGTGCGACCCGGGATCGATGTGGTGGTCCTTGGTCGCGACGACGACGTCGTAGCCACCGCCTGCGACCAGCGACGCGACACGCTCGGCGACCGACGTCCCTCCGTCGACGCCGAGGGAGCCGCCCTCGCAGAAGTCGTTCTGCACGTCGACGACGACGAGTGCGCCTGCCATGGGGATCAGTCCTCCTGCTCGTAGACCGTCGGGATCGCGGGCTCCCCCCGCGACAGCTGCTTCGCCTGCAACGGTAGCTCCTCGAGCGCCGTACGCAGACGGTCGCGGGACACCGTCAGCGGCTCGTCGTGCACCCGCTCGCCGTCGACGACGAGAGGGGCGGCGAGGGGCCGGTCGTCGCCGTCGTCGTGGGGGGAACCGCCGACGGCGATCACCTCCGCGGTCGCCGTCCCCGACGGGTCGCGTCGGCGCAGTGCGGTCTTGCGGCCGCCGACCGACGCCTTGTCCTGGCTCTTCTTCGCCACCGGGACGAGGGTGCCGTCCGCCCCTGCGCGCGCCACGAGCTTGTACACGAACCCGCAGGTCGGGTGGCCGGACCCGGTGACGAGCGCGGTCCCGACGCCGTACCCGTCCACAGGCGCCGCCGCGAGCCCGGCGATCGCGTACTCGTCCAGGTCGCTGGTCACGATGATCCGCGTGCCCGTCGCACCCAGACCGTCGAGCTGGCGGCGGACCTGTCCCGCCAGCACGGGCAGGTCGCCGGAGTCGAGGCGGACGGCGCCGAGCCCGGGTCCTGCGACCTCGACCGCCGTCTCCACCGCGGCGGCGACGTCGTACGTGTCGACGAGCAGCGTGGTCCCGGGCCCCAGCGCGGCGACCTGTGCGGCGAACGCGTCGTGCTCGGTGTCGTGGAGCATCGTGAACGCGTGGGCGGCGGTGCCCGCGGTCGGGATGCCGTGCCGGCGTCCCGCCTCGAGGTTCGAGGTCGAGGCGAACCCCGCCACGTACGCCGCGCGCGCCGCGGCGACCGCGGCCTGCTCGTGCGTCCGCCGGGATCCCATCTCGATGCACGGGCGGTCGCCGGCGGCGACCGTCATCCGTGCTGCAGCCGAGGCGATCGCCGCGTCGTGGTTGAGGATCGACAGCACGAGCGTCTCGAGGAGCACGGCCTCGGCGAAGGTCGACTCGACCACGAGCACCGGCGAGCCCGGGAAGTACAGCTCACCGTCCCGATAGCCGTGCACGTCACCGGTGAAACGGAACCCGGCGAGCCAGTCGAGGGTCGGCGCGTCCACGACGCCGCGCTCCTGCAGGTGCGTCAGGGTGGCGTCCCCGAACCGGAAGTCCTCGATCGCGTCGAGGACCCGTCCGACCCCGCACACCACCCCGTACCGGCGCCCGTCGGGGAGCCGTCGGGCGAACAGCTCGAAGACCGATCGACGGTGGGCCGTCCCGTCGGCCAGCGACGCCTGGAGCATCGTGAGCTCGTAGTGGTCCGTCAGCAGCGCTGTCGTGGTCACGGCGCCAGCGTAGACGCCGATCAGGGGGACGACCCGGGGCGCGCACGGGCCCCGCGGAAGCGAACTTCGGCGGTGGGCAACAATGGACCGGTGAGCGCGCCGTCCCCGACCGAGCTCGACCAGCCCGACGTCGATGCAGTCGTCGAGCTGGACCGGCCGTGGGTCACCATCGTCTGGAACGACCCGGTCAACCTGATGTCGTACGTCGCCTACGTCTTCCGGAACTACTTCGGCTACTCCGAGGCGAAGGCCCACGACCTGATGATGAAGGTGCACAGCGACGGCAAGGCGGTCGTCTCGACCGGCACCCGCGAGGAGATGGAACGGCACGTGCAGGCGATGCACGAGTACGGCCTGTGGGCGACGCTGCAGCGGGCGGACGCATGAGGGTCGACACATGAGGGCGTTCGAGCAGCGCAAGCGCGGGCGTGTCCGGGCGGAGTTCGAGGTCGCCGAGGCGGCCCTGCTGGTCAACCTGCTCAGCCAGATCGTCGAGCTCCTGCTGGACCGCAACGGGCCCGAGGAGTCGTCCCCGGACCCGTTGTTCGCCCAGCTGGGGCCGAGCGGGTCCCACCTGCCGCCCGACGACCCGGTGCTCAAACGGCTCCTGCCCGACGCCTACTCCGACGACGACGACGCGTCGGGCGACTTCCGCCGTTTCACGGAGCGCTCGCTGAGCGAGGCGAAGGTGAGCAACGCCCGCGCCGTGGTGGCGTCCCTCGCCGCCGGCGGGCTCGACGTCGAGGACCCCGAGTCGTCGACGGACGAGACGATCGAGGTCGAGCTCGGGCCGCAGGGCGCCCAGGCCTGGTTGCGTGCGCTGACCGATGTCCGGCTCGCGCTCGCGACCCGGCTCGGGATCGAGTCCGAGGACGACGCCGAGCGGGTGGCCGCGAGCGAGGAGGAGTCGGTCGCACTCGTCGCCGACATCTACGAGTGGCTCGGCTTCGTCCAGGAGACGCTGGTGCAGTCCCTGGACTGACCCGGTGCCGGGTCCCGCCTAGGGTCGGACCGTGGACCGTCTGGTCGTCGTCTCGTTCCTCGCGGAGCAGCCGCCGGGGCAGACCTTCGCGCCCTCGCGGTGGCCGCTGCACGTCACGCTCGTGCCGCCGTTCAGCGTCGAGGCCGGTACGTCGGTGGTCGCCGACGTCGTCGCCGAGACCGCCGCGTCGCACCGCCGGACCGAGGTCCGGGCGCGGGAGACGGCGATGTTCGGGCGTCGCCGGGACGTCGAGGTCACCGTGCTCGAGCTGTCCGACGAGCTCGCCGCGCTCCACGACGACCTGGTCGTCGAGCTCGACGCGCTCGGGGCCGGGGTCCGCGAGCGACCGCACACGGCACGCGGGTTCCGCCCCCACGTCACGGTGCGGGGCGCGGACCGGGTGGCAGTCGGGGACACGGTGGAGATCGGCTCGGTCTCGCTGGTCGACCAGCGTCCCGACGGACGGCAGGACGCCCGCCGGGTGCTCGGAACCTGGGCGATCGGCTGAGCGCGGACCCACCCGTACGCCGGCCGCAAGCCGGGCGTCTCGACGGGTGGTCACGCGCTTGACGCCATGGTCCGGCCGGTATCGTTGATCCACGTGTTGACCATCGACTCCGCGACGTACGACGCGATCGTCGCCCACGCCCGTCGGGACCACCCCGACGAGGCCTGCGGCGTCGTCGCGGGTGCTGAGGGATCCGACCTGCCGACCCGGTTCGTCCCGATGGTCAACGCCGCGATGTCGCCCACGTTCTACGAGTTCGACTCGACGGACCTGCTGCGGCTGTACCGCGAGATGGACGACAACGACGAGGAGCCGGTGGTCGTCTACCACTCCCACACGGCGACCGAGGCCTACCCGTCGCGCACCGACGTGAACCTCGCGGGCGAGCCGGGTGCGCACTACGTGCTGGTCTCGACCCGGGAGTGCGGCAACGGCGAGGGCCCGGTCGAGTTCCGCTCGTACCGCATCGTCGACGGCGAGGTCACCGAGGAAGAAGTTCGCGTCGTCGAGCGTTATGACGACGTCCCCACGAACGCACAGGAAGTTTGATCGCAGATGGCCATCGAGGTCCGAGTCCCCACCATCCTCCGCACCTACACCGACGGTGAGAAGAAGGTTCCTGCCGCCGGCGACACGGTGATCGGCGTCATCGACGACCTGGAGGCGAACCACGCGGGGATCAAGGAGCGGCTCGTCGACGACGGCGAGGTGCGTCGCTTCGTGAACATCTACGTCAACGACGAGGACATCCGCTTCTCCGGCGGCCTCGACACCGAGCTGTCCGACGGCGACGTCGTCGTGATCCTGCCCGCCGTCGCGGGCGGCGCTCGCTGAGCGAAGCACGGCACCCGAGGCGATGCGCCACGACTCGCTGATCGACTCCGTCGGCAACACCCCGCTGGTGGGGTTGCCGCGGCTGTCGCCGAGCCCCGACGTACGGCTGTGGGCGAAGCTCGAGGACCGCAACCCGACCGGCTCCATCAAGGACCGGCCGGCGCTGCGGATGATCGAGCGCGCCGAGTCCGACGGGCGGCTGCGGCCCGGCTGCACGATCCTCGAGCCGACGTCCGGCAACACCGGGATCTCGCTCGCGATGGCGGCCAAGATGCGCGGCTACCGGATGGTCTGCGTGATGCCGGAGAACACCTCGGAGGAGCGGCGTCAGCTGCTGCGGATGTGGGGCGCGGAGATCGTCTCCTCCCCGGCTGCCGGCGGCTCGAACGAAGCCGTGCGGGTGGCCAAGCGGATCGCCGAGGAGCACCCCGACTGGGTGATGCTCTACCAGTACGGCAACGACGCCAACGCCGAGGCGCACGAGCTCGGGACCGGCCCGGAGATCCTCGCGGACCTGCCGGAGGTGACGCACTTCGTCGGCGGTCTCGGCACGACCGGCACGTTGATGGGCGTCGGGCGGTTCTTCCGCACGGCCAAGCCGGAGGTGCGGATCGTCGCCGCGGAGCCGCGCTACGGCGAGCTCGTGTACGGGCTGCGGAACCTCGACGAGGGGTTCGTCCCGGAGCTGTACGACCCCCAGTTCATCGACGCGCGCTTCTCGGTCGGGCCGCGCGACGCCGTACGCCGGGTGCGGGAGCTGCTGGAGTCGGAGGGGATCTTCGCCGGGATCTCGACCGGCGCGATCCTGCACGCGGCCCTGGCGCAGGCCGCGAAGGCGATCAAGGCGGGCGAGCCCGCCGACATCGCGTTCGTGGTCGCCGACGGCGGCTGGAAGTACCTCTCGACCGGTGCGTACGAAGGCACGATCGACGACGCCGAGGAGGCCCTCGAGGGCCAGCTCTGGGCCTGAGGCCGGCAGGACGTGAGATCGTCGGAGCATGAGCTCGTCGGCGCGGGACCGTGCGACCACCCGGCCGATCCTGCCGAGCTCCGACCTCGAGCGGACCTCGGTCTTCTACGCGGACCTCGGGTTCACCGAGCTCGGCCGGTGGGCAGGTGAGTACCTCATCGTCCGCGACGACTGCGACATCGAGCTGCACTTCTGGTACGACCTGCGGGTGTCGCGGTGGGACAACGACGTCGCCTGCTGGATCGGGTTCGAGTCGCCCGATGCGGTGAGGCGTCTGCACGCGCGGTGGTCGAGGACGGACCTGTCCCAGCCGGCGCAGCTGCGCGCCCCGGAGACCAGCGACGCCCTCGTGGAGTTCCAGCTCATCGACCTCGACGGGAACCTGCTGCGGGTGGGCGCGCCCCGCGCGACACGCTGACGCTCACCGTACGGTGCGGTCCCGGTGACGGGCCTCCCGAAGGTAGCGGTGGGCGCGAGCCACGGACAGCGGGAAGCCGAGACGCTGACCCGCCTCACGCTGCGGCGCGAGCGCATCGTCACGCTCCAGGTCCTGGAGCACCGGCTCGTACGCGCGTGCGAACAGCGGGCCGAGGTAGGCGCGCGCGGTCGCGAGGTTCCCGGCCACGCTCCCGAACAGCCGCGCGGCGTCGTCACGGTCCCCCCGCGCGTGCGCGACGGCGACGGTACCCAGCAGGCACAGGACGATCCCGTGCCAGAAGTGCGCGCGTCGGGTCGTGGCCATCGCCGCGTCGAGGTGTCCGACGGCTGCCTCGACGTCGCCGTCGAGGAGCGCCTGGGCGCCCAGGCTCGCCATCAGCCAGACGTCCGACCTCGTGTCGCCCGCCTCGCGCGACATCGCGAGCAGGGTCTCGAGGTCCGGGACGCTCCCCACGTCGATGCGGGCCTCCTCAGGGAGCGTGCTCAGCCAGTACCAGATGGTCAGCTCGACCCGCCGGTGGCCGATCCGGCGGGCCTCGGGCAGCGCCTCGCTGAGCGTTGCGGCGGTCGCGGCGGGGTCGGACGGGAAGGACGCGAGCGCCATCACCACGCGGCTCGACAGCCGCCACCGCGGCGTGCCGCTGAGCTCCTCGAGGGAGCGCGCCAGCTTCTCCGACAGCGGCAGGTCGCCGATCGCGATCCCGGCGTTGATCGCCTCGCCCAACGCGTTCGCTCGCTGCGTCGTGCCGCTCTGGCGCAGCACGATCGGAAGCCCGGCTTCGAGGTCGTCCCTCACGGACGAGCCGGCACCACTCATCCCGAGCTCGGCCCGCAGGCTCGCGCGAGCGACGCGACACTCGGCGCGGACGACCTCGGTCTCCGGGGTCGCCGGCACACAGAGCGCGGCGTCGAGGGCGGCGACGCCCTCGGCCAGGGCACCGGCCTCCCGGTACCACGGACCCAACCGGGCGAGCGCACCGAGCACCCGGGCGTCGTGGCCGTGGTCCTGTCCCCACCGCAGTGCGGCACGCAGGTTCGGGAGGTCCGCGCGGAAGCGGCGAGCCAGCGCCACGAAGTCCGGGACGGCCTCGTCGTCGACGTCACCGAGCACGCGGTCGGGCCACGCCAGGAAGTGGTCGGCGTGCCGCGCGGCGAGGTCGGCGCGGTCGTCGGCGCCGACCAGCTGCCGTCCGAACGCGCGCGTCGACACGAGCTGCCGGAACCTCACGGTGCCGCCGGGCTGCGGGACCCGGACGAGCAGATGGCGGCCGACGAGCTCGGTGACCTCGTCCAGGACCGCGTACGGGTCGCCGCTCCCGCACACCGCCGCGATCGCGCTCAGGTCGTACGACCCGCGCAGGACCGACAGCTGCGCGAGCATCTCGATCGTCGGCGGGTCGAGGTCCCGCGTCGCCGAGCGGAGCGCTGCGCGCATCCCGCGCCCGCCGATGCGGTCGGTCCCGCGTGACGGTGACAGCACGCCGAGGTAGGCGTCGCTGTCGCTCGACAGCGCCTCGAGCAGACCGGCCAGGCCGAGGACGGGCAGGCGTGCTGCCGCGAGCTCGATCGCGAGCGGAAGGCCGTCCACGCGTCGGCAGACCTGCGCGACGTCGGCGATCTGCTCGGCCGACCTGTCGATCCGTGCGCCCGAGCGGTCGGCGGCGCTCAGGAAGAGCCGTACGGCCGGCGACCGCGCCGCGTGCGGGCCCCTCTGCGGGGCCGGGAACGGCGGGAGCTCGTGCACGTGCTCGACCTCGAGCCGCAGGGCCGTGCGCGCCGTGACGACGAGGACGAGCAGCGGGCACCGGTCGTGCAGCGCGGCGACGACCTCGGCGGCACCGGGGGCGTGGTCGGCGTCGTCCAGCACGAGCAACGCGGAGCGCCCGGCGAGGCGTGCGAGGAGCGCCTCGAGGGTCAGGACGTCCGGCGGCCCGTCCCGGAACGAGGTCGCGAGCCGGACCAGGACCTCCTCGTGGGACTCGGTGTCCTGGAGATCCGCGATCACGACCGGGGAGGTCGAGGTCGCCTCGACACGCTCCGACAGCGCCCACGCGAGGGTGGACTTCCCGACCCCGGTGGGGCCCGTGATCGTGATCAGACGACAGCCGGACGCCAGCGTCCGGCTCAGGACGTCGAGATCGTGGTGGCGACCGACGAACGTACGTCGCGGGGCGGAGACGGCGCCACCGCCTTCGGCCTCGAGCGGCGCGCCGCGTCCCCCGCCGGCGCGGATCTCGTCCACGAGGACGCCGATCTCGTCGGACGGGTCGAGATCGAGCTGCTCGCGGAGCCTGCGGACCCAGCCGTCGTGCGCCGCGAGCGCCTGCTCGCGGTTGCCCAGGCTCGCCTCGCTGCGCAGCAGGAGCGCGTGCACGACCTCCGACAGCGGGTCTGCTGCGGCCAGCCGACGCGCACGGCGCAGCGTGTCCTCGGTCGCGCCCTCGGCGAGGTCGGCCTCGATCCGTGCGACACCCACCCGTTGCGCGAGCGCCGCGAGCCGTTCGCGCTCCACCTCCAGCCACTCCTCGTACGCGGGGCTGGCCGGCCAGGACAGCCCGGCGAGCAGCACCCCGCCGTACGCCCGCTCGGCCGCCGCGAGCAACGAGCCGCGCTCGCCGCTGGCCGCGACGACAGCGGACAGCGCGCGCGTCGCCGCGTCCTCGAACTGGTGCAGGTCGATCCGTCCGCGGTGCGCTGCCGCGATGCCGACGTGGTCGCGGTCGGCGTCGAGCAGGTCCGGTAGCTGGGCACGGACCTGGTTGAGGACGACCCTCAGGTTGGCGCGGGCGACCTTGTCGGTCGCGTCGGGCCACAGCAGCCGTGCCAGCTCGTCCCGTCCGGTGCGCTGCGGCGTGCTCGCCAGGTAGGCGATCACCAGCCACGACCTCCGGGGAAGTGCGCCGCCGTCCGTGTGGTCGAGCCCCGGCTCGCCGAGAACCCGGATCGACGGGCCCCCCTCGTCTTCTCCCATGGAGGAAATCTAAGGATCTCCACGGAGGCGTGCGCGGCGTTTGCGGCAGACAGAACGCGGACGGAACGCACGGCGCCTAGGTTCGCGTGCGGCTGTATCGGATGACGGGGGAGATGCCATGACCAACCCACGACGGCCACGATCGGTCCTCGGAGGCCTCGCGGCGGCAGCGCTCGCACTCACGCTCGCGACCGCGGGCCTCGCAGCAGTCGCACCGCCGGCGGCGGCGGCGCCGGAGGACATCGCGGGCTGCGATGCGGCGCTGGACTGCCTGTACCCGATCACGATGGCGGATCTCACGTCACTCGTCCCGGAGCGGACCTACGACTTCCGCTTCGTCGACGGCGACCCCATGATCGGCGGGGCGTTCCAGATCGCGGTGCACGCGTCGGGGACGCGCCAGTGCCTGTACAACCTCGCAGGGACGGGACCGGCGTCGTTCCTCCCGTGCAACAGCGCGGACCCGCGCAACCTCTGGCACGTCCGGCCGAGCTCGGGCGGCCCGGCGGGGGAGTACGAGGCGATCGACCCCGGCACCTGGAACCCGTGGCTGCCCGCGTGGGTCGGCCGCCACACCTTCTCCATCATCTCCGCGCACCAGGCGCTCACGGCGCCCGTCACGTGTCTGACCGGCCGCATCGCGAACCCGGTCGTGCTCCCGTGCGCAGCGGAGCCGCGGTTCCGCTGGACGCTGCCGACGTTCGACTCCGTGCCCAGCCGGGCACAGAAGACGCAGGCGCAGCAGGCCGAGGCCGCCCGGTCCCTGCTGACCGCCGCGTTCCACTTCTCCTTGGTCCGATGCTCGATCCCGCCGGGGACACGGTGTCTCGTGCAGCTCGTCGAGAAGCTCACCGACGCCGACCTGACCGGCTGGAGCCCGTTGGGCTACCTGACGATCACCCGGCGGCCGACGCCGGCGGCGCGGGTCGTGGGATGCCGCGGCGGTGTCGGGGACGAGGCGATCTACAACGACACCGGTCGGGCGGCGGAGGAGCCGCTGGGCGTCACGACGACGAGCAGGGTCCGGGCCACGGTGTCGCCGGGGCTGTCCGACGTCGTGGAGGACGACGTGGCGCCGCTGCTGATCGCGAGCGGCGCCCTGGGCTCCGGGAACCTCCTCGGGAAGGCCTGGACCGCCGCGGCGCCGATCGCCCAGAGCACCCCGTACACCCTGCCGCCGCGCAAGTACGCCCAGGCGGTGCTGTCGGCAGCCACGGTGTCGGTCACCTCCTCCTGGCGGTTCGACTCGGGCTCGTTCCGCCCGTGGAGCCTCGCGGACGCCGCCGGCCTGGACCTGCCGTACTCGGCGTCTCCGACGGCGTCCGGCCCGGACACGACGCTCGCGGTCCGCGACAGCTGGTCGCCCAAGACGTGCACGGCTGCCTCGCCGAGCACCCTGGGCGAGGGCTACGCCGTCACCGTCGCCAACTCGACCGCACCCGACCAGGACGCTCTCGTCGGCGACGTCCTGGAGGCGGACGCCGAGCCGTGGTGGTGGGACACCGGCGCCTCGACCGACCCGGTGACGCTGCGGTACCAGTGGTACCGGCAGCGCGGCGCCGACGAGCCGGTCGCGATCGAGGGTGCGAACGGGCCGACGTACCGGGTCGCTGCGTCCGACGTCGCAGCGTCGGCGACCACGCCGTACGAGCTGTCCGTCGGCGTGACCGACGTGGCCACGGCGAACAGGTGGGACAGCGACGAGACGCTCTCCGACCTGAACGTCCTCACCGAGGCTCGGAGGGCGACGCGGACGACGCTCGCCAGCAGCGTGTCGGGATCGATCGTCGCGGGCAGGACCATCGCGCTGACGGCGAAGGTCACCGCCGCGGATCGAACCAGGGTCGGTGGCACGGTGCGGTTCTACGCCGGCAGCAGGCTCCTCGGCACACGTCCGGTCAGCTCTGCGGGGACGGCGACGCTCGCAGGTGTACGGCTGCCCGGTGGAGTCGCGCGCCTCGTCGCGCGGTTCGCCCCGGCGGAGCGTGTCTACGCGGCGTCGGCCTCGCCGACGCGGCTCCAGACGGTGCTGCACCGCAGCACCGTCGCAGCGACGGCGCGTCCCGCGACGATCCGGGCCGGTACGAAGCTGACGGTCGCCGGACGGGTCCGCGTGCCCACGAAGCCGCACGCCAACCTGCGGAAGCACACGGTGGTCGTGCAGGTCGACGGCAGGAACGTCACGCGCGCGTCGCTGCGTGCCGACGGGACGTTCTCGGTCAAGATCCGGGCCGGCGCGCTGAAGCGCGGCCGGCACCGCGTTCGCGTCTCGTACCTCGGCTCGCGTGCGGACCTGGTGGCGCCGAGCGTCTCGAAGGCGGTCACCGTACGCCGTCGCTGACGAGCCGGCGGGTGCGGCTCAGCCGGGGTAGTCCTCGAACGACCCGGTGCGCCCGTCGAGCAGCTCGCGGATGATGTCCGCGTGCCCGGCGTGGCGGCAGACCTCCTCGACCATGTGGATCAGCACCCAGCGCAGCGTCACGGTCGGGCCGTACCACGCGGTGCCGGTGTCGGTCAGGTCCAGCTCGTCGATCACCGCGTCCGCGTCCCTGCGGGCCATCGCGTAGTACTCCAGCACACCCTCGGTCGTCTCCCACGGCTCGATCCGCCAGTCGGAGTCCCAGTCGTCGTCGGAGTACGGAACCTCCAGCGACTCGCGGCCGAAGGTTCCGCAGAACCAGTTGTACTCGACCGACGCCAGGTGCTTGAGCATGCCGAGCAAGGACGTCCCCGACGGTACGACGGACCGCCGCAGGTCGTCCTCGGACAACCCCTCGAGCTTCCACAGCAGCGCGTCGCGGTGCCGGTCGAGCGCCACGTACAGGCTCTGCTTCTCGTCACCGGTGAACGGGACACGTCTCATCCGCACAGAGTGGCACGGTCGGGGGTCTCGAGCATCGCGCGCGCTCGCGCGGACTCGTCGAGCAACGTCCTTGCCAGGGCCGACGGCCGGGGTGACCGTGAAGGAGGGCGGATCGAGGGGGCGAAACCGTGTCCGAGCGTGACAGCGACGCACCAGGACCGGCAGGCGCGGGCGGTCCGCGCCGACCCGGAACGCGGCTGGTCGCCCTCCTGAGTGCGGCCGGCACCGCAGCCGCCGTGATCCTCGGGACCCTGATCGTCCAGCGCGTCGGGGACGAGGCCGCCGACGAAGGCGTCGCGAAGGCCGACGCGGCCCGCTTCGACGTCGACGTCTCCTTCCCCGGCAACGGCTGCTCGTACCGAGGCGCCGTCGGCTGGACGGACCCGGCGGACGCGTCGTCATTCGAGAGTGGTCTCGACCCGGTCGCGGACGCCGTCGAGGCGTCGATGCAGATGGCGGAGTTCGGGACCGTCCGCCTGCATCTCGCGTTGCCGACGACCGCGGAGCTGACCGCGATCGACGTCCGCACGATCGAGGTGCGCAACGAGTCCCGCGACGACCCGCCGGTCTGGCATCTGGCGCCGCAGGGCTGCGGCGCCGGCCAGTACTGGCGGCACTACCTCGTTCTCCTCGGTGACTCCACCACCGAGACCCTGCTCGTCGCGGAGGGGCCGGACGACGCGCCGGTCCCGACGACGTTCGAGCCGTTCACCGTGGCGCCGGGCGAGGCGGTGTTCATGGACTTCGAGCTCGTCGCCTGCGAGCCGCTCACGCACGCGGTGGCGTTCGAGGTCGGCTACAAGGCCGACTCCGGGCTCGAGAAGACCCTCGTCGTCCCCGAGGAAGGCGTCGTCGTCTCCGCCCAGGCAGCGGAGCATCCGTTCATGGCAGTCGTCGAGGACGTCGTCGAGCACCCGGACCCGATGGACCTGAAGACGTTCGAGCCGCCGGCGACCTGTGAGGTCCGCTGACGGCCCGGAGGTGAACACGCGGTTGTGGGATG
Organism: Mumia flava; assembly: GCF_002797495.1. Taxonomy (NCBI): domain Bacteria; kingdom Bacillati; phylum Actinomycetota; class Actinomycetes; order Propionibacteriales; family Nocardioidaceae; genus Mumia; species Mumia flava. Next base: position 3,923 of record NZ_PGEZ01000004.1, on the reverse strand, counting down.
GGACGCATTGTGTTTCGTACGTGTGAATCCGCCACTAGGCTCGCTCGGGTGAACGACGCGCCCATCGGCATCTTCGACTCCGGCTTCGGTGGCCTCACCGTGGCCCGCGCCGTGATCGACCAGCTGCCCGACGAGCGCGTCCTCTACCTCGGCGACACCGCGCGCCAGCCGTACGGCCCGAAGCCGATCGGCGAGGTGCGCGAGTATGCGCTGGAGTGTCTCGACCACCTCGTCGCCCAGGGCGTCAAGGCGCTCGTGATCGCGTGCAACTCGGCGAGCGCGGCCGTGCTGCGCGACGCTCGGGAGCGCTACGAGGTGCCGGTCGTCGAGGTGATCGTGCCGGCGACCCGCCGTGCCGTGGCAGCGACCCGCAACGGCCACGTCGGCGTGATCTGCACACGCGCGACGAAGGCCTCGATGGCCTACGACGACGCGTTCGCCGCGAACCCGGCGGTCGATCTCGTGGTGCAGGCCTGTCCGCGGTTCGTCGAGTTCGTCGAACGCGGCATCACGTCGGGCCCCGAGCTGCTGGACGTGGCACGCTCGTACCTGCAACCGTTGCAGGCAGCCGGCGTCGACACGCTGGTGCTCGGATGTACCCACTACCCGCTGCTGACCGGGGTGATCTCGTACGTGATGGGCGACGACGTGACGCTGGTCAGCAGTGCGGAGGAGACGGCGAAGGACGTCTACGCCCTCCTGGTCAAGCACGGCCTGGAGCGTGACTTGCGGGCTCCGCATCCTGGGCACCGATTCCTGACGACCGGGCAGCCCGAGGAGTTCCGGACCCTCGGCCAGCGCTTCCTCGGACCCGAGATCGAGCAGGTGGACCAGTTCGCGTGGCTGGCTCCGGTGGAGGTCGCACGGTGAGGATGACCGTCGTCGGCTGCGCCGGCTCGTACCCGTCGGCCGACTCGGCCGCCAGCTGCTACCTGTTCGAGGCGCCGTACGAAGGCGGGACGTACCGCCTGGTCGTCGACCTCGGGAACGGTGCGCTGACACCGCTCCAGCAGCTGGTCGACCTGCGCGACGTCGATGCGATCGTGATCTCGCACCTGCATCCCGACCACTACATGGACATCTGCGGAACGTACGTGTACCGCAAGTACCACCCCGAGGGTCCGTTGGCGCGCATCCCGCTCTGGGGGCCCGCCGGATGTGCCGACCGGTTCGCGGACGCGTACGACCTGCCGCACGATCCCGGGATGCACGAGGAGTTCGCGATCCACGAGTGGGCCGACCACGAGATCGTGACGCTCGGCCCGTTCACCATCCTCCCGCGCGAGCTGGTCCACCCGGTCGAGGCGTACGGCCTGCGGATCAGCGACGGCTCCGGGACCGTGGCGTACTCCGGCGACACCGGCCCGACCCAGGCCCTGGTGGAGCTGGCGGCGGGCGCCGACCTGTTCCTGTGCGAGGCGTCCTTCGTGGACCGTCCCAACAACCCGCCGGAGCTCCATCTGACGGGCTCCGACGCGGGTGAGGCCGCCGCGGCGGCGGAGGTCGGTCGTCTGCTGCTCACGCACGTGCCGTCGTGGACGGATCACGACGCGGTCGCAGCCGAGGCGAAGGCGACGTTCGACGGTCCGAGCGAGCTGGTCGAACCGGGCGGGGTCTACGTCCTCTGACGCCGTTAGTCTCGGGGGCATGACCACGTCTGCTGAGACCTCCCGAGTCGACGGGCGCGCGCTCGACGAGCTGCGCCCCGTCACGATCACCCGCAACTGGCTGGACCACGCCGAGGGGTCGGTGCTCGTCGAGTTCGGACGGACCCGGGTGCTGTGCGCGGCCAGCGCGACCGAAGGGGTCCCCCGGTGGCGGCGCGACTCCGGCCTCGGCTGGGTCACGGCGGAGTACGCGATGCTCCCGCGCGCGACCAACACGCGCTCGGACCGCGAGTCCGTCAAGGGCCGCATCGGTGGGCGTACGCACGAGATCTCGCGCCTGATCGGGCGGTCGCTGCGCGCCGTCGTCGACTACAAGGCGCTCGGCGAGAACACGATCGTGATCGACTGCGACGTCCTCCAGGCCGACGGCGGTACGCGGACCGCGGCGATCACGGGCGCGTACGTCGCGCTGGCGGACGCGGTCGCCACTCTGCGGGAGCGCGGTGCGCTGGTCGGCGATCCGCTGACCGGCTCGGTCGCAGCCGTGTCGGTCGGGATCATCGACGGAACCCCGATGCTCGACCTCCCGTACTCCGAGGACGTGCGCGCCGAGACCGACATGAACGTCGTGATGACGGGTGCGGGGTCATTCGTCGAGGTCCAGGGCACGGCGGAGGGCGCGCCGTTCGACCGGGCCGAGCTGGATGCGTTGCTGGGCCTCGCGGAGAAGGGGTGCGCCGACCTGACGGCGTTGCAGATCCAGTCGCTCGAGACGCACGGCGCGGACGCAGGCGGGCCGGGCGCGTGAGCGACCGCACGGTCGTCCTGGCGAGCCACAACCAGGGCAAGCTGGTCGAGCTGCGCCGGATCCTCGAACCGCAGGTCGGGGGCGTCAAGGTCCTCGGGCTGGACGACATCGGTGATTTCGAGGAGCCGGTGGAGGACCAGCCCACCTTCGAGGGCAATGCCCTCCTGAAGGCGCGCGCCGCCGCGGTCGCCACGGGTCTGCCGTCGCTCGCGGACGACTCCGGGCTGTGCGTGGACGCGTTGAACGGCATGCCAGGCGTGCTCTCGGCGCGCTGGGGAGGACGGCCGAAGTCCGACGAACGCAACAACGCTCTTCTCCTGGACCAGCTTGCCGATGTCCCGGACGAGCGTCGGACGGCGCAGTTCCGGTGCGCGATGGCCCTGGTGCTGCCGGGGGGCGCCGAAGTGGTCGAGCTCGGCGTCATGCCGGGGCGGGTCCAGCGGGGCCCGACGGGTGACGGTGGCTTCGGCTACGACCCGCTCTTCGTCGCGGAGGGGTACGAGGTGTCGACCGCGGAGCTCAGTGCGTCCGACAAGGACGCGATCAGCCACCGCGGCCGGGCCCTGCGGGCGATGGTCCCGCACCTGGTGGAGCTGCTGGTCTGAGCTGCTGGCCTGAGCTGCTGGCCTGAGCTGCTGGTCTGAGCTGCTGGCCTGAGCTGCTGGCCGGTCGCCGTCGCGAGAACACTGCCGGGTCGCACGCGCCACGAGGTGCTGAGAGGGCGGCAGCGTGTGGGCGTGCGAACGGGCCCGTCGGTGTTCTCCGGCGGGCTGTTCGGTCGTGTTGCAGAGGGTCTCGGTCTTGTCGAGCGTGGTCTAGGTGCGGGCGTGGATGCGGGGGCGGAGCTGCAGGGTCTTCGGCCTGGGCGGTGGTTCGGTGCTGGTTTGGCCGGACGTCCTCGGTGGCGGTGTCTGGTCTTCGCCTGCTCGTGGCGGCGTCCCCGTTCCGTCGGGGCGCGTGGCCCTGGTGGCGGCGGGGCTCGGAGACCCAGTCCACTCCTCGAACCTCGGCGTCGTGCTCACCTTCGGGCCAGGGTTGGCGCCAGGGCTGACACCGGTGCCGGTGGTCGGCCGCGTGGGGGTGAGGCCGGCGTCGCGGGTGAGGCGGCGGAGGAAGGTGCGGAGCTTCTCGCGCTGGATGCGTGCGTGGTCTTCGAGTCGGCGTTTGTGCTGGGCGCGGTTGGTGGTGGTGAAGGTGAACCCGCGGTGGCCGTCAGGTTCGATGGTGAGGGTGCCGGTGTGGACCCGGGCGTGGCAGCGGGGGCAGAGGCCGATGATGTTGTGCAGGTCGGTGGGGCCGCCGTCGCGGGTCCACCAGGCGACGTGGTGGAACTCCAGGACGGTGTGCGAGCAGCCGGGGTTGGCGCAGCGGCCGTGTTGGCGGGCGCGGACGGCGCGGCGTTGTTTCTTGGTCGCGAGGCGTTGGGTGCGTCCGACGTTGAGGACGTCGGCGATCGGGGTGGGGCCGGTGGTGGTGCCGTTCAGCAGCAGGGCGGTGCGGTCGGCGTC
>NZ_PGEZ01000003.1 GCF_002797495.1 Mumia flava | reverse complement strand
AGGGTGTCGAGGCGGCGTTGGGCGGGGGTGCGGGTGTCGTCGGCGTCGCGTGGTGCGGCGGTGGTCTTGAGGAGCTCGGCGAGGCGCATCCCGCCTGCGATGTCGAGGAACCCGCTCAGGTGGAACCCCTCGGCGGTGCGGGACAGGGTGAGGTCGTGGCGGTCCATGCCCCGGGCGTAGGCGTCGTCGAGCTCGTCAGTGTGGGTGATGCCGTGCAGCTCGGTGATCGCGGCCTTGAGCTCCTCGGGGCTGGTGGTGCTGGCGAGCTCGACCATCGGGGCGGCGGCCAGGCCCATCAGGTCGGTGCCGAGCTTGGTGAGGCCGGTGGTGAACTTCTCGACGTGCTCGATCCGGATCCGGCCGCTGCGGGAGGCGGCGGCGACGTCGGGGAGCAGGCGCAGGGTGCGCCCGGCGGCGGCGCGGGCGCGGGCCCGGGCGGGGGACAGGCGGAGGTGTTCGGTGGCCCAGCCGGCGACCGAGGAGGAGCCTTCGGTGTCGTGGGCGCGGGTCTCGCGCATCTGGTCGAGGGCGGCGGCTTCGAGGCCTTCGAGCTTGTCGGTGGCGGCGCGGGTGCGTCGGAGCAGGTCGCACAGCTGGGGGTCGGTGGCGAGCCCGATCGGCTGGTCCTGGAGGCGGGCCACGGCCGCTTCCAGGTCTCCGATCGCGCTGCTATCGAACATGTGTACTACTTTATGAGGTGCTGCTGACAGTTTCTGCGCGGGCAGGTGCGGGGTCTCGATCGTCGCTTCGCTCCGCCTCGACCAGCGGGCCAGGGCCGCCTCGACCAGCGGCCAGGGCCGCCTCGACCAACGGGCCACGGCCGCCTCGACCAGCGGGCGAGTAAAGGCTCGCGGTCAGACGCCGCCGGTGAAGCCGTGCTGGCGCCACGCCTCGTACACGACGATCGACGTGGAGTTCGCGAGGTTCAGCGAGCGCCGCGACGGCAGCATCGGGATCCGCAGCTGCTCGGTGATCCGGCGGTCGGCGAGCACGGCGTCGGGCAGCCCGGTCGGCTCCGGCCCGAACATCAGCACGTCTCCGGGCTCGTACGCGATCTCCGTGTACGAGGTGCGAGCGCGGGTCGTGAACGCGAACACCCGTACGGGGTCGAGCGCCTTGAACGCAGCCTCGAGGTCGGCGTGCACGTGCACGTCCGCGAGGTCGTGGTAGTCGAGTCCGGCGCGCTTCAGCTGGGTGTCCGACATGTCGAAGCCGAGAGGCTCGACCAGGTGCAGCTGGGCCCCGGTCGCAGCCGACAGGCGGATCGCGTTGCCGGTGTTGGGCGGGATCCGTGGCTCGTAGTACAGGATGCGGAACACCACCCCGAGAATAGTCACACCTGGGGGGCACGCTGGTCCCATGACGTTGCGAAGGACGCAGGACTGGGATGGACGCACGATCGCCTGGGACGTGGCCGGGAGCGGGCCGCCGGTGGTGCTGTGCCACGGCACACCGTGGTCGTCGTACGTGTGGGAGGAGTACGGGGACGCCCTGGTTGCGGCCGGCTGCACGGTCTATCGCTGGGACATGCCCGGGTACGGAGCCTCGTCGAAGAACCCGGATCACCGGGTGGGTCTGGACGTCCAGGGTGAGGCGTTCGCAGCCATGCTCCGGAGCTGGGGACTCGAGCGACCGCACGTGATCGCCCACGACATCGGCGGCGCCGTCGCGCTGCGAGCCCACCTCCTCCACGGCGCGCCGTACGCCTCGCTCTGCCTCGTCGACGTCGTCGCCCTGCGACCGTGGGGATCGCCGTTCTTCCGGCTGGTCCGCGAGCACGCCGAGGCGTTCGCGCAGCTGCCCGACGCGATCCACCGCGGGGCGATCGAGGCGTACGTCGCGGGGGCGAGCCACCGCGGCCTGCGCCCGGAGGTGCTCGACTCGTTGGTCGCCCCGTGGCTCGGCGACGAGGGCCGGGCGGCGTTCTACCGTCAGATCGCCCAGGCCGACGAGGAGCACACGCGCGTCCTCGAGGATCGCTTCGCCGAGATCGGGATGCCGGTCCGGGTCGTCTGGGGCACCGAGGACGCCTGGATCCCGGTCGATCGCGCCGAGCGGCTCCGTGACGCGATCCCGGACGCGACCGTACGGCTGGTCCCGGACGCGGGGCACCTCGTCATGCTCGACGCGCCGGTCGCCGTGGCGTCTCAGATCCGGTCGTGGTTGTCGGCGCGGGGCGCGATACTCGACGAGTGAGCACGTCGGACACCTTCGTGAGTGCGAGCCCGGTCGGGCCGCTGGCGCGTGCGGTCCGGGCGATGACGGGATACCGGCAGTCCGAGATCACCCAGCGGCTGCACCGCGGGCTGCCGTCGGCCACGCTCACGTTCGTGCTGTCGCTGGACAACCCCGTGGTCGTCGGCGGGACGGCTGACGATCCGAGCCCTGTCGCCGCGTACGCGCTGCTCGGACCGCTCGCGGACCGCCCTGCCTACATCCAGCAGCCCGACCACCAGCAAGGCGTCCAGCTCGCGGTGCATCCGCTGGCCTCCCGGGCGATCTTCGGGGTCCCGGCCAGCCGGCTGCCGGGTCTGTCGCTCGACGCCGCGGACGTCACCGGGCCCGACGTCGAGCGCCTGCGCCAGCGGATCGGCGCGGAGCCGGACTGGGAGGACCGGTTCGCTGCGGTCCATCAGACGATCGCGAGGCTCGCACGGTCCCGTACGGGCGTGGCTGCGCAGGCACCGCGGCGCGAGGTCGTCGAGGGCTGGCGCTGGATCCTCGCCCGCGGCGGCAACGGCCGGGTCGACGACCTGGCGGAGCACGTCGCGCTCAGCTCACGCCAGCTGCGGACGGTGTTCGTCGAGGAGGTTGGGTTCGGCCCGAAGGTGCTGAGCCGCCTGGTGCGCTTCGAGCGTGCGGTGGCGGCGATCCGCGACGCCGAGCTCCGCGCGGACGGCCGGCACGACGGGCCGTACGGGCCGTCGCGCCTGGCCGACGTCGCCGCGACGACCGGGTACGCCGACCACGCCCACCTGGTGCGGGAGTTCCGCGTGCTCGCGGGCACCTCGCCGACGGGCTGGCTGGCCGAGGAGCGCCGAAACATCCAAGCCGGCGGGCACCGGCACGAGGCAGCCTGAGGCCATGAACACAGAATCCAACCACCAGACGACCACCGACACGACGACCGTCACGGCGACCACCCCGCCGCCGCAGGTCTGGCCGACCCTCTCGGCCCACGACGCGCACGCGCTGATCGACTTCCTCGAGCGGGCCTTCGGGTTCCGCCGGGTCGTGGTCTACGGCGACGACGACACCGTCGCGCACGCGCAGCTCGCGTGGCCTGAAGGCGGCGGCATCATGATGGGGTCCAACAAGACGGTCGGCGACTGGGTCCGCGAGCCCGGCACGTTCGGTGCGTACGTCGTCACCGCTGATCCCGACGCCGTGCACGAGCGCGCGAAGGCCGCCGGTGCGCGGATCGTGCGGGAGCCGGAGGACCAGGACTACGGCAACCGCGAGGTGCTGATCGCCGACCCCGAGGGCAACCTCTGGTCCTTCGGCACCTACCGCGGCGAGCCGGTCTGAGCCGCCGGGTCCCGGTCGAGCGGGCGGCGGTCGATCTCCTCGCGGAGCCGCCGCAGCTCCTCGCCCTGGAGCCGGACCACGTCGAGCAGCTCGTGCAGGTCGCCGCGGGTCGCCGTACGGGACTCGTCCTCGATCTCCTGCACCTTGTCGATCAGCCACGACGCGAGCGATGCGGTGACGACACCGAGCAGAGCGATCCCGGTGAGCATGAGTCCGGCGGCGATCAGCCGGCCGCGGTCGGTGACCGGGAACTGGTCGCCGTACCCGACCGTCGTCACCGTCGTCAGCGCCCACCAGATCGCGTCGCCGAACGAGTCGATGTTCGCGCCCCTCTGGCCACGCTCGGCGTTCAGCGCAGCGACCGACCCGACGAACACGATCAGTGACGCGGCCGCACCGACGTAGAGCGCGACCCGGCCGCGCAGCGTGCCCCGGGCGTATCGGTTGAGCACGGTCGGCAGAGTGACGAGCCGCAGGACCCGCAGCGGTCGGAACATCGGCGCGACGACCACCACGAGATCCACCACATTGCGGCGGAAGAACCGGCGGCGGTCGTCGGCGACGATCAGCCGACCCACGTAGTCCACCGCGAACAGCCCCCAGGTCAGCCACGTGACCACCTCGCACACATCGACCCACACCGGGGCGAGGTCGGTGTCGAGGATCGGCCACGCCCAGGCCGCCAGGAAGACGAGCGCGGCCGCGGTCAGCGGCCACTCGGCACGCTTCTCCCAGGTCTCGAGCGTGACAGGCATGCGTACGAGGGTCTCAGACGCGACGGACGGCGCCGTACGGGTGGTTGCGTGCCGGTGACAGGACTCGAAACTGTCTAGGCCGGATTCTCGGATCCCAACGATCCCGGGTGGAATCGCCGTTCTGCCCTGCAATACCGGGAGAGTAGCAACGGACAGGACTGGACGCAAGCACACACAACCTGACATCCTTGTTGCACGTATGACGCACGGAGCACCAGGGAGACGGCAGTGGCGAAGACCCAGAAGAAGGCGACCAGGCGCGGGTTCGGAGCCATCCGGAAGCTCCCGTCGGGCCGGCATCAGGCCTCGTACATCGGGCCCGACCTGAAGCGACACACGGCGCCGAACACCTTCGACACCTCGTCCGACGCCGAGGGCTGGCTGTCCAAAGAACGCAAGCTGATGGTCGACGACGAGAAGACCTGGACAGCGCCAGCGACCAGGTCAGGCACGCGCCGCTCGGGCGTGACCCTGCGGGAGTACGCGATGCCGGCGCTCGAGCGTCGCCGGAGCCGTGGGGGCGAGAAGCTGCGCCCGCGGACCATCGTCCTGTACCGCGGCCTGCTCGAACGGGTCATCCTCCCGACCCTGGGCGACATGCCGATGAAGTCCATCACCGAGGCCGACGTCGAGGCCTGGTACGACACGCTGCCTCGCGACACCCGGACGCAGAACGCTCACGCCTACGCGCTGCTGAAGTCGCTGTTCCACCAGGCGATCGAGAAGGATCGCCCTCCGCTCGCCACGACGAACCCGTGCCGGATCTCCGGCGCCGACAAGACGAGCCGCGTGCGCGAGATCCGGCCGATCACGCCGAAGCAGCTCGAGAAGATCGTCCGGGCGATGCCGGAGCGAGACCAGGCGCTGGTCCTGCTCGCCGCCTGGGGCGGCCTGCGCTACGGCGAGCTCGCCGAGCTGCGCCGCGGAGACCTCGACCTGGACGCTCCAGCGGTCTATGTCCGCCGCGCCGTCGTACGGGCCGACGGCGTCGACATCGTGGGCGAGCCGAAGAGCAAGAACGGCATCCGCAAGGTCGCGTTGTCTAGGACGATCGTCCCGGCCCTGCGTGAGCACCTCGACGACCACGTGGCGCCCGACGACGACGCGCTGCTGTTTCCTCACCACCCCGGCGAGGACAAGCATCTCCCGCAGTCGGTGTTCTACCAACGCTGGATCGTCGCTCGTGACGCCGCGGGCGTCCCCGACCTGCGCGTGCACGACCTACGCCACACGTCCGCCGTGTGGGCGGCGCGCGCTGGGGCGAACCTGCGCGAGCTCATGGACCGCCTCGGCCACGGCACGTCGGCGGTGGCGCTCCGGTACCAGCACGTGGCCGAGGGGCGCGACGCAGAGATTGCGGACGCGATGGGTGACGCCGCGAAGGGCTCGAAGAAGCGGAAGAAGCGCTGATTTCGCGAGTGTGAACGAAATGTGAGCCATGTCACGTCACATGCGCAAGAAGCGCAACTTTGTTCCACCACGGGCACCAAAGGTGCACGGAATGAGCATGTTCTACCGCTCACGGAGAGGCGCTGTCTACCGATTCGTTGATCGGGGTTCGCACCTGTCGGGCGATTGTGCTGTGCTTCTTCTGTCGGACTTACACGGAAGTAGTTACCGACATTCAGGCACAGCAACGGATTGACGAGACCGGGCGGAGCTCCCGCCAAGAAGACCGCCCGGCCCCTCGTCCCGACCACAAGAAGGGACGTGTCCCACCATGGCACAGCCGACCCCCGAAGACACTATCTGGCTGACCTTGGCCGAAGCTTCGGCCCGCGTGAGCTTCACCGAGCGCAGTCTCCGTCGTTTCATCAGCGAGGGCTCGCTGCCGGCCTACCGAGTGGGCAGCCGGCACATCCGGATCAAGCAGTCCGACCTGGACGCACTCCTGCGCCCCATCCCGACGGCGGCCGGCTGATGACGGCGCCAGACCGTCTGGCTGACGGACCGCCGTACGTGACGTTCGTGAACGGGCGCAAGCTCTGGGCGCGCCAGCTCGTCGACAAGGCCCGCGGGATGGACATCCCGCGCTACGGCTCCGAGGCCTGGTGCCTGCTCGAACCGCGGGACCCGGCGAAGATCGCCGCCGTCGTCGTCGCGGCCGAGGCATGGGCCCAGCAGGACGAGACGCTCGCCGACGACCTGCGCAAGCAGCTCGACGACCTGCGGCGCGCGTACAAGGCCGGCGAGGACGACGCCTACGCCGATCGGATCGCCGACCACTGCGAGACCTGGGCACCGGTGACGCAGTCGACCGTTGTCCCGTTCGCGGAGCGCCGCCGCCGCCAGCTCGAAGCCGCCAAGCCACGCCCGGGTGACCACCCGGGCGGCCCGGTCGAGTGGTGAGCGCCGTCGACGACGCGTGGGTGGTCGAATCTCAGCCGGTTCAGCCGGTTCAGCCAGGAAAGCCGGTTACAGGGGAGGGTGGTGGAGGAAGCGGCTGGACCATCCTCGACGAGGTTCGGGCCTGGTTCGACCGGTTCATCTGCACCCTCGAGGAAGCCGACCTTGACCTCCTCGCGCTCTGGGCCGTCCACACCCACGTATGCGTCGAGACCTACACGACGCCCCGTCTTCAGCTCGACTCTCCGGTGCCGGGTTCCGGCAAGACCACGGTCCTCGAACACCTCGAGCGGGTCTGCATGCACCCAGTGCAGATGGCGTCCCTGGCGTCTCCCGCGCTCCTGACGAGGATGCTCGATTCCGGGATGCGGACGATCCTCATTGACGAAGCCGACCGGACCCTCTCACCCGACAAGGAGGGGGTCGGCGAGTTGATCGCCGTCCTGAACTCCGGCTACAAGCGAGGTGGCACCAGGCCGGTCCTGGTCCCGACCAAGGAGAGCGGCTGGATCACGAAGGAGATGCCGACGTTCGCGCCGGTCGCGTTCGCCGGGAACGATCCGAAGATCCCCGACGACACCAAGTCGCGGACCCTGCGGGTACTGCTGATGCCGGACACCCATGGCGAGGCCGAGGACTCCGACTGGGAGACGTACGACGATGCCGCTCGCGACCTTGGGCGGCGAGTCGCCCTCTGGGCCGAGGGAGTCAAGGACGAGATTCGGACTAATCGGCCGGTACTGCCCGAGGGGATCCGCGGGCGAAACCGAGAGAGGTGGGCGCCGCTCAAGCGAGTCGCAGTCGCGGCTGGCGGACGCTGGCCGATGGTCGTCGACGAGCTCGCTCTGCGCGAGGCCCGCGAGATCGCCGCCGAGCACGAGGACGGCATCGTGCAGCAGCGGCCGTCCGTCGCCGTCCTCCGGCACATCCACGAGGTCTGGCCCGACGGCGAGACCTTCCTCCCGACCGAGGACCTCGTCGAGCGGCTTCGCTGGCACAACCCCGAGGCGTGGGGCGCCGACTCATCGAAGGGCAAGCCCCTCACAGCGCAAGCGCTGGGCCGGATGCTCAGCCGGAACTACAAGATCACGAGCTGCCGTCCTGTCCAGCCCGGACCTCGCGGGTACTCCCGCTCGAGCCTCGAGCCGGCCTTCCACCGCTTCGGCCTGGACCCCTCCAAGAAACCGGCTGATCCGGTCGAACCGGCTGAACCGGCTGAAGGCCCGTCGTCGCTCAATGACTTCTTCGCCGCCAAGGAGGCGACCGCATGAAGACCTACCGCAATCACCGGTGCAGCCGGAAGCACCGCACCACCAAGACGTTCATGCAGTGCGCGTATCCGCGTGCCGAGTGGGTCGTAGGCGAGGGCAAGTACGCCGTCCTCGCGTGGTGCTCGGTGCTGACCGTCACGCTCTGGAGCAATCGCGAGGCCGCCTTCGCCGCGCTCGCTGAGATCGACAACCTCGCGTGCGGCGGTCGCTGTACGCGCCGCCACGACATCGTCCGCATCGAGCTCGAGGAGACCTCATGAACGAGTTCATCGCCATCTTCAGCGCAGGCGCCGCCACCGGTGCCGCCATCCTCACCGGCCTCGACATGTGGATCGAGGGCCGCACCCGCAAGGCTGTGGCGAGGCACTGGGCGAAGCGCGAGGCCGAGCTCGACGCCGAGCAGGCCGAGATGCGTGCTCGGCTCGGGCTGTGAGCTGGAGCGGACGCAAGGTCGCTGAGGCCCGGGCGTACGTCGCACGTACGGCGCTGCCCGGGCCCTGCGGCCGTTGCGGCAAGCCGCTGACGGCCAAGGACCGGTGGGTGGTCGGGCACATCGAACCGCGATGGAAGCGGCCGGATCTCGAGTGGACGCCGAGCAACTGGCAGGTGGAGTGCCGTCCATGCTCCGACGCCAGTGCGCAGGCTGAGGTGATCGCGAAGGCCAAGCATGAGGCGCTGGTCGAGGCTGGCATAGCGGTCGACACCGACAGTTTTTCCCCCAGCGAGACCGCCGGACAGCCCCCGCACCTTCCCGTGCACACACACGGAGCCCTCGCGCGCCCTGTCGAGGCACGTGACGGCCTGTCGTGGCCCGAGCTCGTCCAGGGAGCGCCCGAGTGGCTGCTGCCGTACCTCGACCTTCCTGAGGATGCGTCTGCGCCTCTGTGGGTGTCGTCGGTGCATCCCGAGGCTGTGGGGTCGTACGGCCCCGAGGCGATCGCGTGGATGGAGTCGAACCTGACCGAGCGTGGCCGCCCGCTGCGGTTCCGGTGGTGGCAGCGTCTGGCGATCGTGCTCCAGCTCCAGCACCGGGAGGACGGGACGCTGGTGTGGCGCACGGTGCTGGAGTCGGGGCCGCGGCGGATCGGGAAGTCGGTCCGTTTGCGGGCTATGGCCCTGTGGCGCCTCGCGCTCGGCCCGGTGCTGTTCGAGCCGGAGCAGCTCATCGTCCACACCGGCAAGGACCTGGCGATCGTGCGCGAGGTCCTGCGCAAGGCGTGGCCCTGGGCTGAGGCCCACGAGGAGTGGGCGACCAAGCGAGGCATGACGGAGCCGGAGGTGTCGTACCAGGAGACCAACCGGTGGGTGGCGCGGTCGAAGGACTCGACGACCGGGTACGACTGCTGCCTCGCGCTGGTCGACGAGGCGTGGGACGTGCCGCCGGCGGCGATCGACGACGACCTCGAGCCGTCGATGCTCGAGCGCCAGTCGCCGCAGCTCCTGCTGACCTCGACCGCGCACCGTCGCGCGACGTCGCTGATGCGCGGCAGGATCATGGAGTCGCTCGTCGAGGAGGACGGCCGGACGATGGTGCTGGTCTGGGGCGCACCACCTGGTTCCGACCCGGGTGACCCGGAGGTCTGGCGGGCCGCGTCGCCGCACTGGTCGGAGGACCGTCGGCAGATGGTCGAGGCGAAGTACCGCAAGGCGCTCGCCGGTGAGGTCGACCCGGAGGCGGACGACCTCGACCCGATGCAGGGCTTCTTGGCGCAGTACCTCAACGTCTGGCGGCTGCGGGACCGCAAGGTCGACCGGGGCGACCCGCTCGTCACCTCCGAGGCGTGGGCCGAGCTCGAGGCCGAGGCCCCGTTCGCCACTCCGGACGCCGCCGCGATCGAGAGCTGGTTTGCGGACGGCGTCAGCCTGGCGCTGGCCTGGCGTTCGGAAGCGGGCCCGCCGGTCGCCTCCGTGTCCAACCACGAGGACCTCGCCGCCGCTGTTGCCGCGCTGCGGGAGTCCGGGTTCCGCGGCCGCGTGACCGTCGGCGCGAGCCTGCTCGACGATCCGGCGCTGAAGGGCATCCGCACCAGGACCGGCGAGAAGCGCACGGCGGCCGCGGTGCAGGCGCTCGACCGGCTGCTGTCGGAGGACGCGATCCGCCACGACGGCGGAGAGCATCTGTCCGACCAGGTCCTGGCGGTCCGGACGGCGAAGTCGGCTGACGGCGCCCGGGTGGTAAGCAGTGGTCGGGCCGACGCGGTGAAGGCTGCGGTGTGGGCCGTCGAGGCGGTCCGGGGGAGCGTTGGCCGCCCGCGGATCGTCACCGCAGCGACGCGCTGACGAAAGATCCTGCGGTTGTGCTGCCGCTAAACCGAAGAATCTTCGGTATCATGATGCCGTGGGAGTGCTCAGCCGGATTTTCTTCGGTGGACGGGACCCGCTGGTTGAGGCCGCAGCCTCCCAGCGGGTCTCGGGTCCGCGCTTCTCGACCGTCATCGACAGCGGCGTCCTGTACGGCACGCTGACGGCTCCGGATCCGTGGGGCGTGCCCGGCCAGCGGGTGACCCGGACGGAGGCCGTCGCGGTCCCGGCCGTGAAGCGCGCCCGCGATCTCATCTGCGGCGCGATCGGCCAGATGCCTCTCCAGCTCGTCGGACCGGACGGCGGGGCGACCGAGTGGTCGCTGTTCGACCAGCCCGAGTCCGGCACGCCGCGCTCGGTCACGCTGACCCGCCTCGCCGAGGACCTGCTCTTCGAGTCCCGCTGCTGGTGGCGCGTCACCCACACGGGCTGGCACGGAAAGCCGGCCGAGGTGATCCGTTTGGAGCCGACGTCGGTCACGGTGCAGCCGGACAGCCGGGTCTACTACAGCCGCACCGGCAACGGCATGGCCCTCCAGTTCCTGCCCGATGACCAGCTCATCCGCTTCGACTCGCCGAACGACGCGCTGCTGGTTGCCGGCGCCCGTGCGATCCGCGCGATGACCCGCCTCGAGCAGGCGGCGCTGAATCAGGCCGAGGGCGTCCCGCCGATGGACTACTTCACGCCGGCCGAGGGCGCTGACCCGGCCGAGGACGAGGACATCACCGACCTCCTGGAGGCGTGGGCGACGGCTCGCAAGACCCGCTCGACGGCGTACGTCCCCGCGGCTCTGGCGTACCACTCCAACGCCTTCAACCCCGAGCAGCTCCAGATGGCGCAGGCGCGGGAGTTCGCGATCACCGAGATCGCCCGGCTGACGAGCATCGACGCCGAGGAGCTGTCGGTCTCGACGACGTCGCGGACGTACGCGAACATCCAGGACCGCCGCCGCCAGTTCCTCGACTTCACCCTCGGCCCGCTGATGACCGCGATCGAGGACCGCCTGTCGATGAACGACGTGTCCCCGCGCGGCTACCGAGCGCGCTTCGACACCGCGACGTTCCTGCGCGCCGACGACCAGACCCGCGCCGAGACCGACAAGACCCTGATCGACGCCGGCGTCCTGCGGCCCGAGGAGGCACGCGACCAGCGCGGCCTGACCGGAGCCGCCCCTGAGCGTCCCACGCTGCCCGCCCGCACCCAGGAGGCCGCTGATGCCTGAGCCGATCACGTTCGAGGCGACCGAGGGCGCCGTCGCGCTGTCGGTGGAGCCGGAGACCCGGATGCTCCGCGGGGTCCTGCTGCCGTTCAACGTCGTGAGCCGCCCGGCCCGCGACACCCGCACCGGCAAGACCGGGCGCTTCCGGTTCTCCCGGGAGACGACCAGCGTCCCCGAGAACCCGAGCGACGTGGTCCTGAACTACGGCCACGACCGCGACGCTCTGCCGAGCCAGGTCGGCGTCGGCAAGGCGTTCACGATCACCGACGACGGGATCCTGGCGGACTTCAAGATCGCCCGGACGCCCGAGGGCGACCGGGTGCTCGCGCTGTCGGACCCGGAGACCCCGGTGCTGAAGAACTTCAGCGCCGAGATGGGCGGCGACTTCACGCCGCCCGACGCCGAGGGAGTGCAGGACTCGCTGAGCTCGCTGCTCGTCGGCGCGGCCGTCGTGCTGCGGCCGGCCTTCGAGGGCGCGCACATCACATCCGTCGCGGCGTCCGCCGCGGACAACCGAGAGGAGGGCGTCATGCCCGAGGAGAAGACCACGGAGGACCCGGCATCGGTCGCGTTCTCCGCTGACCAGGGCACGGCGCTCACCGAGCGCGTCGACGGCCTGGAGAAGACCCTCGAGGGTCTCAAGGAGTTCAAGGCCCCGGTCACCGCGACCCCCGGCCTGACGGTCGTCGAGGAGCCGATCTACCGCTTCGCCGGCTCCGAGCCCGCACCGAGCGGCTTCGACTTCGCCGAGGACCTGCTGCACGCCGCGAACGGCGACCTCGCCGCGCTCGAGCGGGTGAAGACCTTCACCGCCGAGCACCTCACCGACGGGCCGCAGTTCGTCGACACCGGCGACACGAGCAACGTGAACCCGGCGACGTACCGACCGGACATGTTCCTCGGTCAGGCCCCGGTGCCGACGTCGCCGCTGTTCGACACCTTCCGCAAGGGCGGGCTGTCGAGCGTGCAGCCGTTCTTCTGGTCGAAGCTCGATCGCGCCAGCACCGACGCGGGCGTCGCGGACCACACCGAGGGCACCGACCCGGCCGACGGTGACGTCGTGACCGCCGCGGGCGCGACCGTGACCCCGGCGCCGGTCTCCGGCAAGGTCCACGTGACCCGCGAGGTCGGCGACCAGGGCGGCAACCCGAACGTCTCGGGCCTGGTCTGGAACGAGTTCACGCGCTCGTTCTCGATCGCGCTGGAGACCAAGACCGCCGCCCTCATCACCGCGGCGCTCGGCTCGATCACCGCGCTGGCCTCGCCCGCTGCGGGCGCTGCCGGCAACGTCGCCGGTCTCGCGGTCGAGGCCGGGCTGGTCGGCCTCCAGTTCGACCCGGAGGGCACCCGCTTCACGAAGATGTTCGGCCACGTCGACCTCTACTCGCTGCTCGCGACGTACGAGAACGGCGACGGGGAGAAGCGCTACCCGATCATCAACCCCAGCAACCGCGACGGCGTCTCCGGCGGGAAGTACAGCTTCCTCGACATCGCCGGGTACCGGATGGAGCCCGCGCACTCGCTCGGCGCCACCGGCGTCAACGAGGCCTCGATCCTCGCGGATCCGGGTGCGGTGCACGTCTGGAACTCCGGCCTGTCGCGCCTGGACAAGCTCAACGAGTCCGTCGAGGGCTGGGACATCGGCGCCTGGGGCTACTTCGCCGGGATCGTCTACGACGTCACGGGCCTCCGCAAGGTCGTCTACGCGCTGTCCTGATCGACGGCGACGAGGAGGTCTGAGCGATGAGCGACGACAAGCAGATCACGCACCCGGCCGAGATCGCCGAGCAGGCGGTCAAGGCACGGCGGCGCAAGAACCCGAACCCGCCGGCCCCGGCTCCGGAGCCGATCACATCGCGGGTGAAGGCCAAGACGGCCGGGACGTCGGAGTCTGCGCGCCCGGCGTCCCGGCCCGCCAAGAAGGCGGCCAAGAAGACCGAGTCGAAGGACTGAGAGGAGGCAGGGGAGATGGCGGCACCCGTCCTGGGCGACGTGATGGCCTACCTCGACGACTCGTCGTCGTGGAGCGACTCCGTCATCTCCTCTGCCCTCGCCTCGGAGAAGGCCGCGCAGGCGGTCCGCTGCCGTGTCCCCGGTGATGCCGACGACTGGCCGGCCGACCTCGTCGAGGCGCTCTGTCGCCGCGTCGCGGTCAACCTGGCGAACCGGGCCCTGCCGCTCGGCGTGCAGGCGTCGATCTCCGAGGCCGCGGTCGCGCAGACCCGGGTCGGTGGAACGGACCGCGAGGTCACCCGCCTCGAGGCTCCGTACCGACGGGTGACGCTCGGATGAGCGCCACGGTCCGCCAGGCGCTCGCCACGGCCGCCTCGACGGTCGACGGGGTCGACGTCAGCCCGTACTTCCGCCAGACCACGAAGCCCGGCTCGGGGATGGTCCGCTACGACCGGACCGCTTACCCGCAGGGCACCAACTTCGGTGGCCTGATCACTTGGCAGGTCGTGATCTTCCTGCCTCAGGACCAGGCGACCGCCGAGAAGTTCCTGGACGAGAAGGCGCCGCTCGTAGTCGCCGCTCTCGCCTCGCACATGCGGATCACCGACGTGATCACGCAGCAGCTGGCCCTGGAATCAGGGACCGTCCCCATCGCCCTGATCCAGGGCAACCGAGAAGAGGAGAACTGAGATGGCCGGAATCGGCACGAGGCTCATGAAGATCGAGGTGGACTCCGCCGACCACACCGCAGAGGTGTCGGCCGTCCGGGTCACCACCGCGGAGTCGGACTCCGACTTCGTCACGTTCGCCGACGCTGCCTCCGGCGGCGCGCGCGACTACAAGCTGACGTTCACCGCCGTGCAGGACGCCGCCACCGGCACCATGTGGCGCGAGGTGTTCGACAACGCCGGCGACGAGGTCCCGGTGACGCTGATGCCGTACGGCAACGCCACGGCCAGCGCGACCGAGCCGCACTACACGATGACCGCGGTCATCAAGGAGCCCGAGGGCGACCTGATCGGCGGCGACGCCGACGCCTCGACCTCGGCCCGCTTCACGATCGAGTGCGAGTGGGACCTCACCGGCAAGCCGACCGAGGTCACGGCCTGAGCCATGGCCAGGGAGACAGGTCTCAAGGTCGAGGGTCTGAACCGGGTCGTCCGCGACCTCCAGACCCTCGGCCTGGAGCTCGAGGACCTCAAGACGGCGTTCAGCAACATCGCGAGGACCGGCGCGTCCGTCATGGCGCGCTACGTCCCCGCACGCACCGGACGCCTCCGCGGCGACGTCCGCGGCAACCGGGCCAAGTCCAAGGCCGTGGTCGCCGTCGGCCGCTCCACCATCCCGTACGCCGGCCCGATCCAGTGGGGATGGCCGGCCCGCAACATCGCACCCGCAGGGTTCTTCGAGCGCACCGACGCCGTGATGGACGACGTCGCGGTCCGGATGCTCGAGGACGAGATCAACAACCAGATCCGAAGGAAGGGACTGTCATGAGCGCAGGCATGACGACGGTCGAGGTGCTCCAGGGCATGACCGGCCACGAGGAGGAGGCCGTCGCGACCGCGTTCGGCGCGACGCTGGAGGACCTCGCCGACAACGCGACCCGGCTGACGAGGGCGCTGGTGTTCGTGGTCGAGAAGCGCGGCGGCAAGAGCGCGAAGGACGCGAAGGCCGCGGCGCTGGACCTGACCCGCAAGGACCTCGGCGAGTACTTCGTCGAGGAGCCCGACGAGCTGATGCCCGACGAGCCGTTCACGGAGTCGGGAAAAGGCTGAAGGCGGCCCGGCGACGGGCGTACGACCGGGGCCACTGGTGCTACGCGACAGGCCAGACCCCGCAGACCTACCTCGAGCTCACCCGGCTCGAGCGTGACGAGTTCCTCCGAGCGGCGGCGGACCTGAAGAAGAAGGGCTGGTGAGCGGCGATGGCGAAGCCGATCAGGATCTCGATCCTGGCGAACGCGAGCCAGGCCCAGCGTGAGGTCAACGGCTTCTCGTCGTCGCTGAAGCGCACCCTCGGCGCCGGCGCCGCCCTGATCGGCGTCGCCGGCGTCGTGCAGGGCTTCAAGTCCGTCACCGACGCCGCCTCGGGCGCCCAGCAGTCCATCGGCGCGACCGAGAGCATCTTCAAGCAGTACGCCGACACCGTCGTGTCCGAGTCCGAGCGTGCCGCCGACAAGTACGGCCTGAGCGCCAACGAGTACCGCGAGAACGCCAACCTCCTCGGCGCCCTGTTCAAGGGCCAGGGCGTCGACCTGGACAAGCTCGCCGGCAAGACCGAGCAGATGATCGGGGTCGCGGCCGACCTGTCCGCCCAGTTCGGCGGCTCGACCAAGGAGGCCGTCGAGGCGCTGTCGAGCGCGTTCAAGGGCGAGACCGACCCGATCGAGCGCTACGGCATCAGCATCAAGCAGAGCGACGTGAACGCGCGCCTGGCCGCCAAGGGGCAGGACGAGCTGACCGGTGCCGCCCGAAAGCAGGCCGAGCAGATCGCCCGGACCGAGCTGATCCTGAAGGGCTCGGCCGACGCCCAGGGCACGTTCGCCAAGGAGTCCGACACCCTGGCCGGGTCGCAGCAGCGTCTGACGGCGCAGTGGAAGGACGCCCAGGCCGAGCTCGGCCAGCGTCTGCTGCCCGTCCTCACCGACGTCACACAGTGGCTGTCCGGCCAGCTTCCCCGGGCGATGGACGCCACCGAGAACGCCTTCGACGCCGTCGGCGACGTGGTCGGCCCGGTCGTGGACCTGTTCGAGTCGATCCCCGGCCCGCTCAAGTCCACCGCCGCCCAGGCCGCGGTCGCCGCGCTGGTCCTGCCGCGGCTCACCGGCGCCCTCGCGGGCGTGTCCGGCGGCCTCACCACGTTCTCCGCGCGGCTGCGCCAGACCCAGGCCGAGCTGACCTACGCCGAGACCCGCACCCAGCGGCTCCAGGCCGTCACCGCCGGGCTCGGCAGCACCGCCCGCACCGTCGCCGGCATCGGAGGCATGGTCGCGCTCACCCAGGGCCTGACAAACTCGAACTCGGCCGCAGGCGCGCTCCAGTCCACCGTCGGCGGCGCGGCGCTCGGCTTCTCCGTCGGCGGCCCGCTCGGTGCGGGCATCGGCGCGACCGCCGGGCTGCTGAGCGGCGTGCTGGTCCCAGCGCTGAAGGACTCCGGCGACGCCTCGGCCGACCTGTCGCTGAAGAACCAGGACCTGATCGACACCCTCAACGAGCTGACCGGCGCGACCACCAAGACCACCCGCGCTGTCGTCGCGAAGAACCTCCAGGACCAGGGCCTGTTCGAGACCGCGAACTCGCTCGGGATCCCGACGTCGAAGCTGGTCACCGCCGCGCTCGAGGGCGAGGGCAAGGCCTACGGTCTGATCGCCGGCCGGGCCAACGCCCGGGTCTCCGCGCTCGACAAGGAGATCGCCGCGCAGGAGGCGCTGAAGATCAAGCTCGACGAGCGGCGGATCCAGCGCGGCTACGAGGTCGAGTCGGAGGAGGCCGCGCTCGACGCGACCGAGCGCAAGCTGAAGGCGTTGAAGTCGGAGAAGTCCGAGCTGGAGAAGCTGGCGAAGACGACCAAGGGCCAGGCCGACGAGGTCGACAAGGCCACCAAGAAGCAGCAGGCCTACGCCCAGAGCCTGTTCGACATCGGCAGCCTCGCCGGCAAGGTCCCGAAGAAGGTCTCCACCAAGCTCGAGACCCCCGGCTTCGTCGCCACCAAGCGCAACCTCGCCGAGGTCGTCGCGACGTCGGGCGACCTCGACCGCAAGCAGATCGCGCTGATCCTCAAGGCCGTCGGCTCCGACGCCTCGGTCAAGGAGATCCGCACCGCGGCGAAGAAGATCGAGCAGGAGGCCGCCCAGGGCGGACGCAACGCCTCGAGCAACCTGCGGTCCCCGGTCGCGAAGTCCTTCAACGGCATCGGCGGGCAGCTCGGCGCCGACCTCCGCGCTGCCGTCTCCAGCGCAGGCACGACCGCCAGGACCACCGCATCCTCGAGCGGCTCCGGTGTCGGCTCGGCGATGGGCGCCGGCATCGCGTCCGGGATCGCGTCGCAGAACGGGATCATCCAGGCCGCCGCCGAGCAGGCCGTGCTGAACGCCGAGCGCGCCGCCAAGGCCCGCGCCGAGGTCAAGTCCCCGTCGCGGCTGATGGCCCGCGTCGGCAAGCAGATGGGCGCCGGGCTCGCGGTCGGGATGAAGGAGGCCCGCCCGCTGATCAAGGCCACCGGCCGTGCCACCGTCGACTGGCTCACTCAGGGCCTCGACGAGGGCGCCTCAGGCGTGCGGTCGAACTTCGACAAGGTCATCCGCAAGATCGGCAAGACCTACGAGAAGACCACCGAGAAGGACTTCAAGCCGCGGATGGAGCGGGCCTGGAACAAGTGGCTCACCGACGCGACCAAGGGCCTGCAGAAGAAGGCGAACGCCTACCAGCGGCAGCTCAACCGCGTCGCCCGCCAGCAGCAGCGCGTGACCGACCTGATCCAGCGCCGCAACCAGTTCGCCGCCTCGGTGCGCTCCTCGATCGTCGCCGAGGGCTCCCTGACCCAGTTCGGACAGAACGAGGACGGCACAGTCTCGCTGTCCAACCTGATCGACCAGCTCAAGGACCAGGCACAGGAGTCGAAGCGCTTCCAGGCCCTGATCCAGACGCTGACCAAGCGGGGCCTGAACAAGACCGCGATCCAGCAGCTCCTCGACGCCGGCGTCGAGGGCGGCCTCGCGACCGCCGAGGCGCTCGCCTCCGGCGGCAAGGCCGCAGTCAAGGAGGTCAACAAGCTCCAGGGCCAGATCAGCACCTCGGGCAAGGTCCTCGGCACCCAGACCTCCAAGACGATGTACGACGCCGGGATCAAGACCGCCCAAGGTCTCCTGCGCGGCATGAAGTCCCAGCAGCGGCAGCTCGAGCGGCAGGCCACACGCATGGCCCGCGCGATCGCCAAGGCCGTGAAGAAGGCGCTGAAGATCAAGAGCCCGTCCGGCGTGTTCGAGGACATCGGCGGCCAGGTCACCGACGGCCTGGTGATCGGCCTCGACGACTACCGCGCCGCGAAGGCCGGCAAGGTCCTCGCCGGGTCTCTGGTCGACGGCTTCGACAAGCCGACCCTGCGCGCCGACACGCTCTACGACCCCTGGAGCGACCCGAACCGGGCGGGCACGGTCAGTGTCCGGCTCACCGCCGATCAGGTCTCGGCGCTCCAGCGCGGCCGCGCGATCCAGATGGACCTCGACGCCTACCGCGCCGCCGGCGGCCGGGTGAGGGCTGTCTGATGGCCCAGGAGTTCAAGACCGTCGACGTGCTCCGCCTCGAGGTCGCCTACGACCCCGGGTGGCCGGTCAACCTCGCGGTGAACCCAGGCGGCGACCTCGGCGTCGGGGCGTGGGGATGGATCCCGGCCGGCGCCGGCAGCCTCAAGGCCTCCGACGTCCTGGGTCCCGTGGTGCTGCGCTACTCCACCGGTGGCGAGGGCAGCGAGCCCGACTTCTTCTACACCGAGCCGATGCAGGTCCTGGCGGGCCAGTACGCCGCGGCGTCGTGGAACCTCCAGAACATCTCCAGCAGCACCTACTACCGCGCCTCGCTGGAGTGGCTGGACTCGTCCCTGACCGTCCTGTCGGCGTCGACGCCGACCGGCTACCTCAGCGCCGAGACCGTCACCACCTACGGATCCCACCTCGCACCGGCCGGCACCACCGCCTTCCGGCTGCGCTTCGACATCTCCACCAACACCGGCACTCCGCTGCCGTCCGGACGAGTCTTCGACGTCAACGAGGTCGTCGCCGCGGTCGCCGACACCGCCGGCGAGCTGGCCGACCTGTCCGACCTCGACCCGGTCCCGTACGTCGACGTGCTCGGCCCGACCCACGACATCAAGGTCACCCGCGAGGCCCTGAACACCGGCACCCTGACCGCGACCATCCTCGACGCCAGCCTCGACCCCTCGACCGCCGACACCATCCGTCCCGGCCGCCACTGCCGCCTCGTCGGACTGTTCGGTGACGGGTCCTGGCGTCCGTTCTTCACTGGCAAGGTCGCCTCGGCGAACGTCACCTACGAGTACAAGCGCAGCGGCGTCCCCGACCCCAAGCGCGCCCGGATCGAGCTGACCGCCGTCGACAACCTCGCCACCCTCGCCAACACCAAGCGCACCGAGGGCGTCGCGACGATCGACGAGCTCCCGCACGTCCTCCAGGGCTGCGGCGTGCCGTGGAACTGCAACGGCAACGTCAACAACTTCACGCCCACCGCGATCGTCGCGCTCAACGAGAACGCCTCGGCCGTCGACCAGGTCGCGATCACCCGCGACACGAACCTCGGCTACGCCTGGGTCGACCACGCCGGCGTCTTCCAGGTCCACGACGCCGACGACATGTCCCCGATCTGGCTGACCGTCGGCCCCGGCGACTACACCGACCTCGACCTCTCCTACAACACCGAGGACTGCGTCAACGAGGTCAACCTCACCTTCCTCCGCCACAACCCCTCGACCGGCGAGACCGAGGAGGTCGCCTACGGCCCGTACCGCGACGAGGCCTCGATCGCGACCTGGGGCGTACGGTCGGCGACCTACACCGTGCAGGGCATCGCCGAGGAGACGGCCGACCTCGCCGACTACGCCGACGCGATCCTCACCGCGAACTCGACACCGGCCGTCCGGGTCAACTCGATCACCCGCACGCTGACCACCGACACCCACGTCGCCTCCGCGACGAACTCGTCCTACTGGGACCTCTACGGCGGCCTCGGCGTCGTCGTCGGCGAAGAGGATCCGGTCCACCTTCGGATCACCGCCATCGAGCACACCATCACCCCGGAGAAGTGGCTGGTGCGCTACAGCCTGACCCAGCCGACCACCGTCGCCGCGCCAACCTTCACGCCGTCGCCGCAGACCGGCGCCGGCGGCAAGACGATCGGCCAGCTCCTGCGCCCCGTCGGCGAGGTCACGATGTGGTTCGGCGCCTCCGCCGACGTGCCCGCCGGGTGGCTGCTCTGCGACGGCTCCGCCTTCTCCGGCACCGACTACCCCGACCTCGAGGACCTGCTCGGCGGAACCACGCTGCCGAACTTCACCGACCGGTTCCCGATCGGCGCCGGCACCAAGGCGCTCGGCACCTCCGGCGGCAACAACACCGTGACGCTGACCCAGGGCAACCTGCCGTCCGTGCCGATCCGGCACACCTCGAACACCGAGCAGACCGGCGCAGGCATCCGCGTCACCAACATCGGCGACCTCACCGGCGGCGGCGGCTCCGCGGCCACCCTCGGCTCGAGCAACCCGGTCAACGTCCTGAACCCCTGGCGCGCCCTGTGGTTCATCATCCGCGCCCGGTAGGGCCCAACCCTCTCGGGAGGAAGAACCAGTGAGCGAAGTGCAGACCACCATCACCTGGTCCCTCGGGACGCTGCTGACGCTGTGCACCATCGCCGGGCTCGCCACGAAGTTCATCCTCGTGCCCTACCTGCGCGAGCACCTCGTCAAGCCCGTCGAGCTCGTCAAGAAGCAGGTCACCGAGAACCACCACAGCAACACCCGCCCGACCGTGCTCGACCGGATCGACGACGTCCAGCAGGCCGTGGTCACCCTCGGCAACCGGCTCGAGGACGACCGCAACGCGCTCCAGCGCCACCTGGACTGGAGCAACAACGAGTTCCGAGAGGTCTGGAAGGCCCTCGGCAAGCGAGAGGACACACCGTGACCAAGCCCGCGCCGCGCATGGGAGAGGCCGCCGTCGCCTACGCCGCCGGCAAGATCGGCCACAACAAGATGCCCGAGGCCGGCTACTGCCAGCTCTTCACCCGCGGCTGCTACGGCGTGCCGTCCAGCGGGAACTTCGACGGCGACAAGGACGCCGACGCGGTCGACGCGTGGAAGCGCGCCAAGGCCCACGGCACCGTCGTCGCCACCACGAAGTCGCAGAAGATCCCGCGCGGCGCCGCCGTCTACTGGTCGGGCGGCTCCAACGGCCACGGCCACGCCGCCGTCGCGCTCGGCAAGGGCCGCGTGATCTCCACCGACGTCAACGGCGCCCGCTCGGTCGGCCGCGCCCACATCGACGACCTCTCGCGGCGTTGGGGCCTGACCCTGCTCGGCTATGTCCTGGTCGACGGCAACGGCTACCAGTTCCGCAAGCGCCCGATCCGGCGGCCGGCCGACGTCGGTACCGCGATCCAGGCCGCACGCGAGGCCCGCAAGAACGCCAAGGCGTCCGGGAAGAAGGTCCGCACCCGGCGGACCAACCGAGCCCTGTCCTGGCTCTACAAGATCGGGAGGAAGTGATTATGAACCTCGAGACCCTCAAGCCTGTCGCCAAGGCCCTCGTCGGCGCGTCGATCGCGACCCTGACCGCGCTCGGCACCGCACTCGCCGACGACCACGTCACCACCGCCGAGTGGGTCACCGTGGCGCTGGCAGGCCTCGGCACCCTGTACGGCGTCTGGCGCGTGCCGAATGCGAAGGCGAAGTCCGCCGCCCAGAGCTAGGCTGGCCGGCATGTCGCAGGCTCACCCGTCCCGCTCCTGGCGTGGCTGTGCAATGTGCAAGCCGCAGAAGCGCCGCGGGCAGGGCAGGCGCCAGCGTGACCCCATCGCCGTGCAGCGCAAGCTCGGCAAGCGCCGGCGCTACAGCCGCAACGACGTCGGCGACTGAGCGACGGCGCTTCCTCGCTCAGTCGTCGATCCCCGCGATGTACGCCGCGGCCCGCACGAGGTCCTCAGCGAGTGCCTGGGCCTGCGACGGGGTGAGGTACTCCTCGTCGCCGATCCGACCGCCGATCGCGACCCGAGGCTCGTCGCTGACCGTGCGGTCCAGCGTCACCGCGACGTCGCGGCTGATGACGTGCTCGTGCCACCCCAGGTCACCGGGGTCGTCGCCGAATCCGTGGCTGGTGCACCACGAGAGCTCCTGCGGGCAGGGGCCGGTGCGATCCGGCAGCCGGTTGTCGGCGACTGCCAGCCAAAAGACGTCAGCGGGGATCGAGGTGGTCGCTACGAGCACAACTCGATCGACATGCTCTTCGGGAGCCGAGCATGATGTCGGCTCGTCGAGCTTGTCCAGCAGGGTCGCCACGACGCCTCCGACGTCGTAGACCTCGCCGGCGTCCGGGCCGAGTGCGTCGTCGACAGCGCGGTACAGCGCCGCCGGGTCGATGGTGCTCATGCCGCCACCGCCTCGACGTCGCGGCGGACGTACGCGGCGACCTCGGGCACGTCGAGCGTGCCGTCGGGCCTCATCACGACGTAGGCGCGCGGGTTCGTGCCGTCGTCAGCACGGATCGCGGCGTCGTCGCCCGAGCAGAGCTGCTCCAGCGTGGTGCAGGCCAGGACCGTTCGGGCCGGGCCGGTGGGTACGGTGTGCGTACGGTTCACGGTTGCCTCCGTGGATCGAGGCCCTGGGTCGGAGTCGCCGCTCCGCCCGGGGCCGTTCTGTTCCGGAGGCCCTATCGCACGTATGTTGCACGCGAAGGGCCGCCGACCTGTTATCGCAGGTCAGCGGCCCAAAGATCGGTGCCGGTGACAGGACTCGAACCTGCACGTCTCGCGACACAGGAACCTAAATCCTGCGTGTCTACCAGTTCCACCACACCGGCGTGTGCGGGGCCAAGTCTAGGGGCCAGTCCGTGGTTCGACGCGGGGTGAGGGACGAGCCCCGATCGAGAACGGGGGTCTCGATCGCTCGCTCCGCTCGCGCCTCGACCAGCGGAGGGTTGCGCTCGCGCCTCGACCAGCGGAGGGCATCGTTCGCTCCGCTCGCGCCTCGACCAGCGGAGGGGCCGAGGGTCAGATCGCGAGCTGGCGGAGCAGGCGCTCGACGTGGCCGGTGGCCTTGACGTTGTACTGGGCCGAGGTGATGGCGCCGTCCTCGTCGACCACGAACGTGGAGCGGATGACGCCCTCGATCACCTTCCCGTAGAGCTTCTTCTCGCCGAACGCGCCCCAGGCCCGCAGAACCCCCTTGTCGGGGTCCGAGAGCAGCGTGATGCCGAGGCCCTCCTTCTCGCGGAACTTCGCGAGCTTCTCGGGCTTGTCCGGGGAGATCCCGAGCACGGTGTAACCGGAGGCGTCCAGCGACTCCCGCTCCGCGGTGAAGTCGCAGGCCTCCTTCGTGCAGCCGGGGGTCATCGCGGCGGGGTAGAAGTACACGATCACCTTGCCGCCGCGCAGGTCCGACAGCGTCACCTCGCGACCGGTGTCGTCGGTGAGCGTGAAGTCCGGCGCGGTGTCACCTGGCTGCAGTCGAGTGGTCATAGCCCCTATCCTTGCCTATCGGTACCGTGACATCGAGAGGCGAGTCGTCCCCGGGCCTGTCCAGGCCCCCGGCGAGCGAGGAGACACCGTGAGCACGCATTCCCGGCCGGAGGTCCCGACGACGATCACGGGCACGCCCGACGAGCTCGTCGCGCAGATCGACGAGGCGCGGGCCCGGTTGGCCGGCACGATCGACCAGCTGGTCGACCGGACGGCGCCGAAGAACGTCGCGCGCCGCACGCTGGCGGACATCAAGGCGAAGTTCGTCACCGAGGACGGCCAGCCGCGGATGGAGACGATCGGGCCGGTCGTCGGCGGGACGGTCGTGCTCGTGGGCCTCGTCGTCCTGATCCGCAAGATCGTGAGCGACTGAATGGCCGACGGCCTCCCGATCCGGATGCTCCACGACCGGTTGCTGGTGTCGTTGGACAACGAGTCCGGGGACCGTCGGTCGACCGGCGGGATCGTGATCCCGGCGACCGCCGCGATGGGCCGCCGGCTGTCCTGGGCCCGGGTCGAGGCGGTCGGGGGCAGCGTGCGGACGGTCCAGATCGGCGACCGGGTGCTGTTCGACCCGGACGAGCGCGCCGAGGTCGAGGTCCGGGGCCGCGACCTGATCCTGCTCCGTGAGCGTGACCTCCACGCCGTCGCCGCCGAGCGGATCGACGACGACCAGACCGGGCTGTACCTGTGACGAGCTGACGGCGCGGGCGCGGCGATGGCTCGAGGGCAGGGGTTCCTGACGCGGGTGGGGGAGCGGGCCGACGCCCGCACCACCCGGCTGCCGAGCTCGCTGCGGTCCCGTCTGATCGCGGTCCGTGCAGAGACGACCAGCCTGGTCCAGGTCGCGGTGGCCGCCGGGCTCGCGTGGTTCGTGGCGCACGACCTCGTCGGACACCCGCAGCCGTTCTTCGCGCCGGTCGCGGCGATCCTGGTGATCTACGGCGGAGCCGGCGGACGCTGGCGCATCACCGTCGAGCTGGTCGTCGGGGTCTCGGTGGGCGTGCTCGTCGGTGAGCTCCTCATCATGGTCATCGGCCGCGGGGCGTGGCAGATCATGGTGATCGTCTTCCTCGCGGTGGCCGCCGCGACGTTCCTCGGCCTGCGCGGCCTCGCGCGTACGCAGGCGGCCACGTCGGCGAGCCTCCTGGCCGCGATCGCGCCGCTGTCGTCGGGCGACCCTGCGATCGGGAGGTTCATCGACGCCTCGGTCGGTGGGCTCGTCGGGCTGGCCCTCGTGCTGCTGGTGCCCATGAATCCGGTCCGTCGGCTCGACAGCCAGGTGAAGCGCGTGCTCGCCGGGCTGTCGATCGCGCTGCGTGACATCGAGGCGTCGCTGCGGCTCGGCGACGCAGGGCCGGCGTGGACGGCGCTGCAGGAGGCGCGCGGGCTCCAGCCGGTGATCGAGTCGCTCGGCGGCACCGTCGACTCCGCGGCGGAGGTCGCCCGGCTCTCGCCGTTGCGGTGGCGGCAGCGGACCCACGTCGACCTGTACGTGTCGGCGGTCCGCGACGTCGACAACGCCGTGCGGGACACGCGGGTGCTCGCCCGCAGGGTGCACACCATGCTGCGGCACGGCGAGCGGTCGCCCGACGGGATGCCGGAAGCGGTCGGGCTGCTGCACCGCTCCGTCGGGGTGTTCGCCGACGACCTCTCGCTCCAGTACGCCTTCGACGAGGCGCGCTCGCAGCTGATCGAGGCGGCGCGGCTCGCCACGACGGCGCTGCCGAGCGCCGCGACGATCAACGACGCCGCCGTGGTCGCCCAGGTCCGGGCGATCGCGTCGGACCTGCTGTACGCGACCGGGATGACCCAGGCCCAGGTCGACCGCGCCCTCGACCACGGCTGAGGGCGATTCGCCCCGGCATTGCGCCTAATTCCGTCGTCGGGCGCGGCGTGAACAACGGTTTCCGTCGCGTAAAGCCCTCGTAAATGTCGGCGCAACCCCTTGCCAAGGGCGTCCGGCGGGCCTAGTTTGAACGAAACTTTGAACCCGACTCAAATTTTCGTCGAAGGGTCACCCATGTTCCGTCGTCTCGCCGGCCCCCTCGCCGCGGCCGCCCTGCTCGCTCTCTCCGCCTGCTCGCCCGCCGCGACCGACGCCGACGCCTCCGGCGACCCGGTCGCGGGCGGCACGCTCGACGTCGTGCGCGCGAACCCGTTCGAGGGCTTCGAGCTCGACAAGCAGACCCTGAACTCCTCGTACCAGATCTCGCAGGCCGTGATCGAGCCGCTGATCCGGACGTCGGGAGACGGCACCGAGCTGGTCCCCGGCCTCGCGACGGAGTGGACGTTCAACGACGACAGCACCGTCCTGACGCTCACGCTGAACCCCGACGCCACCTTCAGCGACGGCAGCCCGGTCACCGCCGCCGACGTCGCGTTCTCCGTCGACGTCTGGAAGCAGGGAGCCAACTACGGCGCGACCTACTCGGCCGTCGAGGCGACGAAGGTCGTCGACGACCACACGATCGAGCTCCACCTGGTCGCGCCCGACACCACCTTCCCGGTCTACCTCTCCTGGGCCGTGGCCGGTGTCGTGCCGAAGGACTTCGGCGGCAGGACCGCGCAGGCCTTCTGGAAGCAGCCGGTCGGCGCCGGCCCGTACACGGTCTCGACGTGGAGCACCAACGGCGAGGTCGTGCTCGAGCGCAGCGACCACTACTACCGCGAGGACCGCCCGTACGTCGACGAGATCGTCAGCACGTTCGCCAGCGACCCCAACTCGATCGTGCTCCGGCTCCAGTCCGGCGAGATCGACACCGCCGACGAGATCCTCCCGGTGACCGCGGACAGCCTCCCCGAGCAGAACGTCCAGGCGGAGTCCGAGCACCTGACGCCGCTGCTCCTGATGAACACCCAGGACCCGGCGCTGTCCGACCCCGCCGTCCGCCGCGCGATCGGGTACGCGATCGACTACGACGCGATCGTCAGCACGGCGCTGCGGGGGTACGGGGTGGTCCCGACGGGTGCGCTGCCGACCAACAGCCCGAACTGGGCGCCGCCGTCGGAGCCGTACTTCAGCCAGGACGCCGCCCAGGCGCAGGAGCTGCTCGACGGCGCCTCCTCGGCACCGGCGAAGCTGACGTTCACCTATCCGAACGACCCGAGCTCGACGCTGATGGCGCAGATCATCCAGGAGAACCTCGCGGCGGTCGGCATCACCGTCGACCTGCGCTCGGCCGACGCGTCCACGAACTTCGCGTCGATCTCCGGCGGCGACTACCAGCTCGGGATCTTCGCCTACAACGCGATCTCGCCCGACGTCGCCGACCCCGCGTGGTACGTCGCAGCGACCAGCTCGATGTTCACCGGGGCGCCCGTCGACGACCTGATCGGCGACCTCACCGAGTACGCCGCGGCTGCGACCGAGGACGACAAGAAGTCGATCGTGACCCGGATGCAGGACCGCTGGTCCGAGCAGGCCCCGTTCCTCGCGCTCGCCCACATCTCGGCGCTCGAGGCGGTCGGTGACGACGCGCACGGCGTCGACATCACCCCGTGGGGCACCTACTACTTCGACGACGTCTGGACGACCGAGTGAGCAGCCGGTACGGGTTCATCGTCCGGCGGGTCCTGAGCCTGGTGCCGCTCCTGCTGGGGATCCTCCTGCTCGTGATGCTGCTGCTCAGCCTCACCCCGGGGGACCCGGCGCGGCTGGTGGCCGGCCCGCGGGCCCCGCAGTCGCAGGTCGACGCGGTCGCACACCAGCTCGGGCTCGACCAGCCGGTGCTGACGCGCTACGTGGACTACGTCGGGCAGGTGCTCTCGGGCGACCTGGGCACGTCGTTCAAGTCGGGCCAGACGGTCACCTCGCAGATCGCCGCCCAGCTTCCGGTCACGCTCTCGGTGGCCGTCGCGGGCGTGCTGCTCGCCCTGCTGATGGCCGTCCCGCTGGCGGTCCTCGCCGCGCGGCGTCCGGACGGTCCGGTCGACCACGCCGTACGGGCGCTCGGTGTGCTCGGGATCGGTCTGCCGACGTTCTGGGTCGCGATCATGGCGATCCGTCTGATCGCCCTGCCGACGGGCTGGTTCCCGGTCGCCGGGATCGGCGACGGCGGGATCGAGTACGCGCGCTCGCTCGTGCTGCCGGCCTTCGTGGTGGCGATCGGGATCGCGCCGCCGATGATCCGCAGCCTGCGCGCGCGGATGATGGAGCTGTCCGACGCCGAGTTCGTGCTCGCGGGCCGCACGCTCGGCTACGGCGGCGTCGGACTGCTGCGCCGCTTCCAGCTCCGCAACGCCGTCCCGCCGCTCATCACGGTCACCGCAGCCCAGGCCGGCTACGCGCTGTTCGGCACGGTGGTCGTCGAGGTGGCCTTCGGCCTGCCCGGGATGGGCCAGGGTCTCGTGACCGCGGCCAGCACCCGTGACTTCCCGCTCGTCCAGGGGTACGCGATCGTCTTCGCGGTGCTCGTCGTCCTCCTGTACCTGCTCTCCGACATCGTGACCGCGATCGTCGACCCCCGCGTGAGGATCAGCGCATGAGCACCAGCACCCTCCAGGCGGGGCCGCTCGGGTCCGCCGCAGCCCAGGCCTCCACCCGCAAGGGCGGCCGCTGGAAGCTGACGATCGGACTCGTCGTCGTCGGCCTCTTCACGCTCACCGCCCTGCTCGCTCCGTGGCTCGCCCCGTACGACCCGATCGCGCAGGACGTCACGAACGCCCTGCAGCCGCCGTCGTCCGTCCACTGGCTCGGCACCGACGAGCTCGGCCGCGACCAGCTCAGCCGGATCATCTACGCGGCCCGCGTCGACCTCCCCGTCGCCGCTCTCGGCACGATCCTGCCGTGCCTCCTCGGGACGACGCTCGGCGTGATCTGCGGGTACGTCGGGGGCTGGTTCGACGCGGTCGTGATGCGAGTCAGCGACCTGCTCCAGGCCTTCCCGATGTACATCCTGATGATCGTGCTGGTCTTCAGCCTCGGGCCGGGCGTCCGCTCGCTGCTGATCAGCTTCACGATGGTCGGCTGGGTCGTGTACGCCCGGCTGATCCGCGCCGAGGTGCTGCGGATCCGGTCCTCGGAGTACGTGACCGCCGCCGTCACGGCCGGGTTCGGCACGGGCCGCATCATCGTCCGGCACGTCCTTCCCAACACCCTCAAGCAGACCGTCGTCTACCTCACCTCGGACCTCGTGTTCGCGGTGACGGCGCTGGCGGCGTTCTCGTTCCTCGGGTTCGGGGTCCAGCAGCCGACGCCCGAGTGGGGAAGCATGATCGCGGCCGCGCAGCCGTACATCACCACCGCGGCGTGGCTCACGGTCGTGCCGGGTCTGGTCATCACCGCCCTCGCCTTCGGGTTCGCGCTCGTCGGCGACGGCCTCCAGGACAGGGGTGCCCGCCGATGAGCCCGACGACCGCGACACCGACCACCGGCCACGCTCCCGTACGGGACGACGCGCCGGTGCTCCGCCTCGACGACCTGCGGGTGGCCCGCGCCGACGACGACCACGAGCTCGTCCACGGCGTCTCGCTGGCGCTGCGGCCGGGCGAGACCCTCGGGATCGTCGGTGAGTCCGGCAGCGGCAAGAGCCTGACGCTGCGGGCGGTGATGGACATCCTGCCGCCCACGCTGCGCGCCACCGGCACGGTCGAGCGGACCGGCCGCGCCGCGATGATCTTCCAGGAGCCCGCGACCGCCCTGAACCCGACGATGCGCGTCGGCGACCTGGTCGCCGGCACGTGGCGTCGCCACCACCCGGGTACGTCGCGTCGTGACGCCCGGCGTGCGACGGTCGAGCTGCTCGACAGCGTCGGGATCGACCGCGCCGCCGAGCGGGTCCGGGCGTGGCCGCACGAGCTGTCCGGCGGGATGCGGCAGCGCGTGGTGATCGCGGCGGCCCTGTCGGTCGACCCCGACGTGCTGCTCTGCGACGAGCCGACCACCGCGCTCGACGTGCGCGTCCAGGCGCAGATCCTCGACCTGCTCCGCGCGCTCGTCACCGAGCGCGGGACCGCGATGGCGTTCGTCAGCCACGACCTCGCGGTGGTCGCGTCGGTGTGCGAGCGGATCGCCGTGATGAGGCTCGGCGACGTCGTCGAGTCCGGGACGACCCGGGCCGTGCTCGCCGACCCGCAGCACCCGTACACCCGCGAGCTGCTCGCCGCGAACCTCGCGCGCCGGCTCGCCACCCGCGAGGTCGAGGAGGTCAGCCGATGACCGCACTGCTCGAGATCGAGCACGTCACCGTCCGCTTCGGTCGCGACCCCCGGCCGTGGGACCGACTGCTGGGGAGCGGCAACGCCCCCGTAACCGCAGTCGACGACGTCAGCCTCACGGTCCCGCGCGGCGGCGCGGTCGGCATCGTGGGGGAGTCCGGGTCCGGCAAGTCCACGCTGATGCGGGCCGTGATGGGCCTGAACGACGTCGCGTCGGGACAGATCCGCTACGACGGCCGGCCCCTGCGACGCCGCCGCGACGCCGCGACCCGGCGCGCGATCCAGATGGTGTTCCAGGATCCCGGCACGACCCTCAACCCGGCCCGTACGGTCGCGTCCACGCTCGCAGAGCTGCTCGACGTGCACGATGTCGTGCCGTCGGCGCGGACCGAGACGCGGGTCGCCGAGCTGCTCGACCAGGTGCACCTGTCGACCTCGGTCGCGCACGCCCGGCCGCACCAGCTGTCGGGCGGGCAGAAGCAGCGGGTGGCGATCGCCCGCGCGCTCGCGCTCGAGCCGCAGGTGCTGATCGCCGACGAGGCGACCAGTGCGCTCGACGTGGTGGTGCAGGCCTCGGTGCTGGACCTGCTCGCCGAGCTGCGCCGTACGGCGGGGATCACGCTGGTCTGCGTGAGCCACGACCTCGACCTGGTGCGCTACGTCTGCGACGACGCGGCCGTGATGCGGCAGGGTCGTGTGGTGGAGAGCGGTCCGGTGGACGCGGTGTTCGCGGCGCCGGCCGACGCCTACACCCGAGAGCTGATCGACGCAGCGCCCATGCTGCCCGACGGCCGCGACCTGGTCACGACCGAGAACGGAGCGCACCCGTGAGCACCAAGCGTCAGGAGCGGCGCAACGAGATCGCCCGCGCGGCCGTCGCGCCGCTGAGCGAGCAGGGCTACCGCAACGTGCGGTTGTCCGACATCGGCGAGAGCCTCGGGATGACCGGGGCGCACCTGCTCTACTACTTCGAGTCCAAGTCGGACCTCTTCATGTCGGCCCTGCGGATGGTGGAGCAGGATCTGCGCGCGAGCGCGTACGACGCGTTCGAGACGCTGCCCACCGCCCGCGAGCGCTGGGACTGGCTGCTCGCGGCGGGTGCGCCGATGGGCCTGCACGACAGCGGGCTGCTGATGTGGCTGCAGGCCTGGTCCGAGGCCGTGCACGACAAGGCGGTGCACGACCTGATCAGCGAGCTCGAGCGCGACTGGCAGGGCCTGCTGCGCGAGGTGCTCGCGTACGGCGTGGCGCGTGGCGAGCTGGACGCCGAGACCGACGTCGGGGGGTTCGTCGAGGGGTTCTCGGCGCTGCTCGACGGTCTGACGATCCGTGTCGTCGTGGGCTACCGGCCCGTCGACAAGGCGCAGGCGATCGCGATCAGCGAGCGGTACGCCGCCTCCCAGCTGCACTGGCGCACGGCGGCACCGGACGCGGCGGCACCGGACGCGGCGGCACCGGACGCGGCGGCGGAGCCGCAGACGGACGAGACGAACGGAGACGACGCGTGACGACCTGGCGGATGCCGGCCGAGACCGAGCCGCACGAGCGGACCTGGATGGCGTGGCCCAACGCCCCGTACACCCTGGGCGAGACGCCGGCCGAGGCCGAGGCGGCGTGGACGGCGTGGGCGCGGGTCGCGAACGCGATCGTCGAGCACGAGCCCGTGACGGTGCTCGTGCCGCCGGACGGGATCGCCGACGCACGGCGGTTCCTGTCGGGCGCGGTCGACGTCGAGGCGTGCCTGCTCGACGATGCCTGGTACCGCGACATCGGCCCGACGTTCGTGCTCGGGCCGGACGGCCTGGGCGCGGTGAACTGGGTCTTCAACGGCTGGGGCGGCCAGGACTGGGCGCGCTGGGAGCACGACGGGGTGGCCAGCGAGGCCGCGACCCGGCTCAGCGGCGCCGCGCCGATCACCTCGGCGATGGTCAACGAGGGCGGCGGTCTGCACACCGACGGCCAGGGGACGTTCCTGCTCACCCGCACGGTCCAGCTCGACCCCGGCCGCAACCCCGGCTGGACCGAGACCCAGGTCGAGGCGGAGCTCGCCCGCACACTCGGTGCACGGAAGGTGATCTGGCTCCCGCGCGGGCTGACCCGCGACAACGAGCGGTACGGCACCCGCGGGCACGTCGACCTGCTCGCGACCTTCGCGGCACCCGGGCGGCTGCTCGTGCACGTGCAGCCGGACCAGGACCACCCCGACGCCGCGATCACGGCCGAGAACCTCGCCGTGCTCGCCGACGCGACCGATGCCGACGGCAAGCCGTTCGAGATCGTCGAGCTGACCGCGCCGGAGACGACGCGCGACGCCGACGGCTGGGTCGACTACAGCTACGTCAACCACTACGCGCTCAACGGCGCCGTGGTCGCGTGCACGTTCGACGACCCGCGTGACGCGGACGCGCTCGCGGTGCTCGCGGAGGCGTACCCCGGGCGCGAGGTGATCGGCGTCGACGCCCGCGAGCTGTTCGTCCGCGGCGGCGGCGTGCACTGCATCACCCAGCAGCAGCCGGCCGTACGGGCGGGTGCCGCCGGCGCGGCCGGCGCCGAGAGCGAGGCCGTGATCGAGGCCGCGACGGACGGAGGCCCGGCATGAGGACGATCGTCGGCGAGCCGCTCGGCTCGCCCGCCCGGACCCGGGACCCGGAGCGCGCTGCGCTGCGCGTCGGCCTGGTGCAGCACCAGTGGCGCGACGACCCCGCGGAGCTCGAGGCGGTGCTGGACGACGGCATCGGCTCGGCCGCGCAAGCCGGGGCGAAGATCGTGTTCCTGCCCGAGCTGACGCTGTCGCGCTACCCGGCCGAGGTCCGACCGGAGACGCCGCCCGGCGGCACGGCCGAGCCGCTCGAGAGCGGCCCGACGCACACGTTCGCGGCGCGTGCCGCGAAGCAGCACGGCGTGCACGTGCACGCGTCGCTCTACGAGCGGGCGGAGGGTCCCGACGGGCTCGGCTACAACACCGCGATGCTCGTCGACCCCGACGGCCGCGTCGTGGCACGGACCCGCAAGCTCCACATCCCGGTGACGGCCGGCTACTACGAGGACCACTACTTCCGCCCGGGTCCGGCCGACGACCCGTACCCGGTCGTCGAGGTCGGCGTCACCGGCGCACCACGGCTCGGCATGCCGACGTGCTGGGACGAGTGGTTCCCCGAGGTCGCCCGTGCGTACGCGCTCGGCGGCGCGGACCTGCTGGTCTACCCGACCGCGATCGGCTCCGAGCCCGACCACCCCGACTTCGACACCGAGCCGCTGTGGCGCCAGGTGATCGTGGGGCACGCGATCGCAAACGGGCTGTTCGTCGTCGTCCCGAACCGCTGGGGCTCCGAGGGCCTGCTCACGTTCTACGGCTCGTCGTTCGTCGCCGACCCGTACGGCCGGGTGCTCGCGAGCGCACCGCGCTCCGGCGACGTCGCCCTCGTCGCGACGCTCGACCTCGACCAGCGGCGCGACTGGCTGGAGCTGTTCCCGTTCCTGCGCACACGCCGACCCGACACGTACGGCGCCCTGACCGCACCGCGTACCGACGCCCCGACCGACGTTGCCCCGACCGATCCCAGGAGGAACCCGTGAGCACCGTGGCCCACGACCGCACCGAGACCGTCCGCCCCCGTCACGTCGCCCTCGTCCGGCCGCCGGCCGCGACGCTCGCCGACGGGATCGTCACGTTCATCGACCGGCAGCCGCTCGACCTCGACCTCGCCGGTCGGCAGTGGCGCGGCTACGTCGAGGCGCTGGAGCGCAACGGCTGGCCGACGCTCGAGGTGCCC
Source organism: Mumia flava (assembly GCF_002797495.1). NCBI lineage: Bacteria > Bacillati > Actinomycetota > Actinomycetes > Propionibacteriales > Nocardioidaceae > Mumia > Mumia flava. Next base: position 65,554 of record NZ_PGEZ01000003.1, on the reverse strand, counting down.
GGCGACGACACGCTGCCGGACTGCGTGTTCGTGGAGGACGCCGTCGTGATGTTCGACGACCTCGCCGTCGTCACGAACCCGGCCGAGCCCGCGCGCAACCCCGAGACCGTCGGCGCCGAGGCGTACGTCCGTGGCCTCGGCGGGCTCGAGGTCGCGCACATCAGCGCGCCGGCGACCCTCGACGGCGGCGACGTGCTCAAGGTCGGCCGCACCGTGTACGTCGGCCTGACCGGGACCACCAACGCCGAGGGCATCGCGCAGCTCACCGCGCTGCTCGAGCCGCGCGGCTGGACCGTGGTCGGCGTGCCGGTGACGAAGGCCCTGCACCTCAAGAGCGCGATCACCGCGCTGCCCGACGGGACCGTGATCGGGTACGGGCCTGTGGTCGACGACCCGTCGCTCTTCCCGTCGTACCTGGAGGTCCCCGAGGAGCCCGGCGCGCACGTGGTCGTGCTCGCCGACGACGTGCTGCTGATGAGCTCGGCGGCGCCCCGGACGGCCGCACTCCTGGCCGAGCGCGGCTACCGGATCGAGACGGTCGACATCAGCGAGTTCGAGAAGCTCGAGGGCTGCGTGACCTGCCTGAGCGTGAGGATCCGCTGATGACGACGACGCTGTTCACCGCCCGCCGGATCCACACGATGGACCCCGCCGTGACCGGGGCGACCGCCGTCCTGGTCCGCGACGGACGGGTCGTCGCCGTCGGAGACGCTGCGGACCTGCGGTCCAGCGCGCCCGACGCCGGGGTAGTCGACCTCGGCGACGGCGTGCTCACGCCGGGTCTCGTCGACGGCCACAGCCACCCCGTCGCGGGCGTCGTGATGACGGCCGGGGTGGACCTGACCGACGCCCTCGATCTCGACGCGGTCCGCGCGGCGCTCGCGGCCGAGCGCGACCGGCTCGCCGACGGCGACTGGCTGCTCGGCTGGGGACTGAACCCGCGGGTCTTCGGGGCGCAGAACCCGTCCGCGGCGCTGCTCGGGCCGGCGCTCGTCGGCATCCCGTCGTACGTCCAGCTGTACGACGGCCACTCGGCCGTCGCGTCGCCCGAGGCGCTGCGGATCGCCGGCGTGGACGGGCCGCGCGCGTTCCGGTCCAGCGCCCGCGTCGTGTGCGACGCGGACGGGAAGCCGACCGGTCACCTGCTCGAGGCCGACGCGTCGGACCTGGTCGAGCGGCACGTGCCGGAGATGACGCTCGCCGAGCACGGCGCGAAGCTGCGCGCCGAGCTCGACGGCATGGCGGCGTCCGGCTACACCGGGCTGCACGCGATGGACTTCGCCGACCCGGCCGCCGAGCTGATGGAGGCGCTGGAGCGCGAGGGCGACCTGCCGCTGCGGATGGGCTTCCACCCGATCCTGTCGCCCGGCGACGACGTGGAGTCGGTGCTGAAGCTCCAGGGGGCGTCCGGGCGCCGCTGGCGGGTCGAGGGCGTGAAGCTGTTCGTCGACGGCACGATCGACGGCGGCACGGCCTGGCTCGAGCGGCCGGACGTCGAGGGGGAGTCCACGTCGTCGCTGTGGACGGACTTCGGCGCGTTCCGCGAGGCGGTGACGACCCTGCACCGCGCCGGCGTCAACGCAGCCGTGCACAGCATCGGCGACCGCGGCGTACGCGAGGTGCTGGAGCTGCTCGGCGAGCTGCGCGACGCGTACGGACCGCTGGCCCGGCACCGGATCGAGCACATCGAGACCGTGCCGGACGAGGTCGTCGCGCGGTTCGCGGACCGGGCCGCGGCGGCCAGCATGCAGACGCTGCACTGCACGCGCTTCAACCACGCGGACCGCTCGGACTCGTGGTCGCGACGGCTCGGCGACGACCGGGTCGACGACGGCTTCCGGTGGGCGGACATCCGGCGGGCCGGGGGCGTGCTCGCGCTCGGGTCGGACTGGCCGATCGCCCCGTACGACCCGCGGTGGATCATGGCGGACGCGCAGCTGCGCCGCCGGTTCGACCGCCCGGACCTGGAGCCGATCCATCCCGAGCAGGGTCTGAGCGCGCTCGAGGCGCTGGAGGGCTTCACGACGCACGCCGCGTGGGCGTCGGGGGAGGAGGCGACCCGCGGGAAGGTCGCGGTCGGGTACGACGCGGACTTCACGGTGTTCGCCGACGACCCGCTGGAGGTCGACGCCGAGACGCTCGGCACGCTGCCCGTCGTCACGACCGTCGTCGAGGGGGTCCCCCTCCGCGCTGTGTGAACGCAGCGCGCGGTGTGACGCCAGGGGGCGGGCGTCACACCGCGGGGCTGTGTCACACCGCGGGGCTGTGTCACACCGCGGGGAGGCCCAGCGCGGGCAGGCCCAGCGCGTCGAGCTGGCTGCGGATCGTGGCGGCGGAGGCGCGCAGACCCGCGAGGTCGGTCTCGTCGATCGGGAGCTCGACGGGCCCGTGGACGCCTTGGCGGTCGACGATGCACGGTGCGGACAGGCACACGCCCGAGATCCCGTACTGGCCGGTGAACGGCACCGACACCGGCAGGAACCGGTGCTCGTCGCGCAGCGCCGCCTCCATGATCTCCGCGACGGCGAGTCCGATCGCGTACTCGGTCGCGCCCTTGCCTTCGATCACGGTGTACGCGGTGCCGGCGACCGCCGTGCGGATCTCCTCGTACTCGCCGGGCGCGATCGAGCGGCCCCGCTCGGCGTACGACGCGAGCGGCACGCCACCGACGTTCGCGACCGACCAGAGCACGATCTCGGAGTCGCCGTGCTCGCCCGCGACCAGCGCGTGCACGCTGCGGGGCGCGACCTGGAGGCGCTGGGACAGCGCGTACTTCAGCCGCGCCGTGTCGAGCACGGTTCCGGACCCGAACACCCGGCCGGGCGGCAGGTCGAGCGCCTCGATCGCGACCGCGGTGAGCACGTCGCACGGGTTCGTGACGACGAGGTAGAGCGCGTCCGGCGCGACGTCGCGGACCTGGCGCAGCACCGTGCGGGTGATGTCGGCGTTCACCCCGGCGAGATCGAGGCGGGTCTGCCCGGGTTCCTGCCGTGCGCCGGCGGTCATCACGACGATGTCGGCGTCCGCACAGGCTGCCGGGTCGTCGCTGCCGACGATCCTCGCCGGCGGCGCGAACGCGGCCCCGTCGTTGAGGTCGGTCGCCTGCGCGGTCACGAGGCCGGTCGCGATGTCGTACAGCACGATCTCGGCGGCCAGCCCGCGCAGCAGCGCCGCGTAGGCGACCGTGCTGCCGACCGAACCGGCACCGCAGACGGCGATCTTGCCCGAGCGTGCGCGCGCGACCATCGAGACCCCCTGACCCGTCAGGTCAGTCTGGCAGCGGGCCGCGGCGTCCGCAGGCGAGCACGAAGCGTCCGGAGACCGTCGCCTGCTGGTCACGTGGAGGTCGGCTTCGCGTCACCCGGCCGCGGTGCCGTAGGAGCATGGACCGACAGGCGTGGACCCGGCGGCGACGCCGGACGATGCTCGGCGTGATCGGCGCGGGCCTGCTCGCGGTCGTCCTGACCTCGCCGAGCCTCCCGTCGACCGCAGCGACGACCCCGTCCGCCGACCACGTCGTGGTGCTCGTCGGCCCCGGGATCACCGACACGGACCTGGCCGCGGCGCGCACCAGCGCGTACGGCGTGGACGGCTCGCTCCCCGGCGTGGATGCCGCCGCGACCTCGGACGACGCGGCCGTGCTGCGGTTCGCCGTCGGCGCCGGCGGATCGGAGCCGGCAGCTACCTCGCCGCTCGTGCGAGCCCGCCGGGCGGGCCTCGCCACCGGCATCGTCACGGTCGGTTCCGTCGCCGACCCGGCTGGTTCGCTGGGGGCGCTCGAGGTCGGGGTCGCCGCCTGCACGGCTCCGAGTGCGACGAGCGCGGTCTGCCCGAGCGACGCGCGCGAGCACGGGGGAGAGGGCTCGGCCGTCGAGCAGCTGATCGACCTGCGGCCCGACGTGGTGCTCGGCGGTGGCGCCGACGCGTTCGACGACGACGCGACCGTCGGGATCTGGGGCGACGTCGCGATCCGGCAGCAGGCCTCCGACCGTGGCTACACCGTCGTCGACGACGCGGCGGGTCTGCGGGGGGTCTCCTCGGCCGACCAGCACCGGCCGGTGCTGGGGCTCTTCGCCCCGGGCCCGGTGGAGGTCGCCGACGGTCGCGCGGACGGGTCCGCGGGCTGCGACGTGGCGACCGCGCCGGCGGACGACGTACCGTCGGTGGCCGAGATGACGGCTCAGGCGTCGGCCCTCCTCGAGCAGCACGACCGGTCGTACCTCCAGGTGATCGGGCCGGCGCTGCGACCACGCAGCGGGTACGTGGACGAGTGCCGCCGGATCGCGGCGACGCTCGCGTTCGACGAGGCGGTGCAGGAGGCGCTGGTCGCCGCGGAGTCCGGTCCGCCGACCCGGGTGATCGTGGTGCTGGGGAGTGCGGGCGCCGCCTCGGACGTCGTCGGCGCCCGCGTCGACCGTCTCCTCGGCATCTGACCCCGCCCCGGGACGGGTCAGGCGGTGCGGCGCTCGAGGAGGATCGTGTCGCGCCAGGCGCCGTCGAGCTGGGCGATCCGCTCGCGCCGCCCGACGATCCGGAAGCCTGCGGTGCGGTGCAGCGCGATGCTCGCCTCGTTCTCGGGGAAGATCGACGTCTGGAGCGTCCAGATCCCGCCCGCGTCGGCGGCGCGGACCTGCTGTGCGACCAGCGCACGCCCGACGCCTAGGCCGCGCGCGCCGTCCGCGACGTACACCGAGGTCTCGACGACACCGGCGTAGCACTCCCGTGGAGACGTGGGCGCGAGCGCCGCGAAGCCGACGACCTCCTCGCCGGCCACCGCCACCCAGCGGTGGTTCGCGAGCCACTTCGCGTCGAGCGCGTCGGCCTCGGGCACCTCGGTCTCGAACGTCGCGTTGCGGGTCGCGATGCCCTCGGCGTAGATCCGGCGGACGGCGTCCCAGTCGGCGGGTGCCAACGCTCGTACGGCCAGGTCGGGGAGCGCGGGCGGCATGACCCGATGCTAGGCGCCCCGCGGTCCCGCCAGTCAGTCCAGCAGGTCGGCCGCGAGCAGCAGCAGGATCGCGGCGACGAGCAGAGCCGCGATCCGCTCGGCGGGGCGCGGCCACGCCCGGTGGTACCAGCGGTCCGACCCGACCGCCCAGAGAGCGGCGAGCGCGGCGAACAACCCGGCGTACGCGCAGCCGCGCCACGACCCGCGCACCCCGCACCAGCACGTCAGCGCGACCAGCCCCACCGCGAGCGCCGCGAACCCACGGGTCGGCCAGCGTCGGGTCGGGGGAGGCAGCACGCCCGGGATCTTAGGGGACGCGTGGTTCGTCTTCGTGAAGGGGCGGTCAGCGCCTCCGGTCTCGGGTCACGTCGGTCGTGAGGGTTCCGGCAACGTATGGCGTGGAGAGACCGGACACGATCCGCACCGAGCGACGAAGCGTGACACCCGGCGGCGATTCGTACCGTCGCTCCAGGTGACGGAACGTCGCTCGGCGAGAGCCGACGCGGGCGCATGATCGTCATCGCGGCGGGATGACGTGCCTGCGTACGGGCCACCGCGCCGCACGTGCCTGCGTACGAAACCGACGTGCCGCTCCTTTGCAGGCCCCTTCGTCCGGCTCTGCCGCCCGGGGACGCAGGTGCCTGCACGACGACCCGCTGACGGTCGAGAACGCAGGCCCGTCCGTCCGAGCTGGCCGAACGCAGGCACGTCTTCACAGCGCGTGACTCGCGACCCCGCCAGCGGCGACCCGCGAGCGCACCACCCGCGACTCGCGACCCCGCCAGCGGCGACTCGCGACCGGCAGGGGGACGTGCGGTTCGCTCTCGACGGATCCCCGCGTTGAGGTTACTATCAAGATAGTAGTAACCAGGAGGCGGGTGTGAAGCGGACGGACCTGAGCGAGCTCGAGTGCCCGATCGCCCGCAGCGTCGACGACCTGGGCGACTGGTGGAGCCTGATGATCCTGCGCGACGCGCTGGACGGGATCCGGCGGTTCGACGAGTTCGCCGAGGACCTGCCGATCGCGCCCGGGATGCTCAGCCGACGGCTCCGCACGCTCGTCGACAAGGGCCTGCTGGAGAAGCGCCGCTACAGCGAGCGCCCGCCGCGCGACGAGTACGTCCTGACCGCCCGAGGTCGGTCCGCGCAGACCGTCGTGCTCGCGCTGCTCGCGTGGGGCAACGCCGAGCTCGCTCCCGAGGACCGCTTCGTGACCCTGCGTGACCTCGACACCGGACGCGAGATCGAGCCGGTGATGACCGATGCCGCGTCCGGTACGCCGGTCGCCCGCATGCGACTCCACGCCGCGCCCGGCCCGGCCGCGAGCGCACCGACGCGCGAGCGGTTCGCGCGCCTCGACGAACGACGACGGGCGCGCCGCGCGCAGCGCCGAGGAGGAACCGATGTCCGCACCGACCACTGAGCACCGCGCCGAGCACGCATCGGACGCCCCGCGGGAGCGTACGCACCGCTGGGCCGACCCGATGGCGACGGCCCAGGGTGCGATCGCGCTGAGCGGCCTCGGCGCACTCCGCGCCGTCCGTGACGGCGACCTGCCCGCACCACCGATCGCCACGCTGGTCGGCTTCGACCTGACCGTGGTGGAGGACGGGCACGTCGAGTTCACGCTGACGCCGCAGGAGTACCACTACAACCCGATCGGCTCCGTACACGGCGGGGTCTACGCGACGCTGCTCGACTCCGCGGCGGGCTGCGCCGTCCACTCCACGCTGCCCGCCGGCGTCGGCTACACCAGCCAGGACCTGACGGTGAAGTTCCTCCGGCGACTCACGGTCGATTCCGGGCCGGTGCGCTGCATCGGCCGGGTGATGCACCGCGGCCGCACGACGGCCCTCGCGGAGGCGCAGCTGCTCGATTCCGACGGGCGGCTGCTCGCGTACGCGACGAGCAGCTGCCTGGTGCTCGCCTGAGCGTCGGCCCGACCGGGAGCCGGCTCAGCCCACGGCGGCGGGGCGTGGCACCGACGCGAAGTCCGACATCGTGAACCAGCCCGGCAGCGCCCGCCGTACGGCCGCCGGCCCGTCCACGTGGAGCCGGCCGCTGCGGACGGCGTCGGTCCAGGTCAGGTCGCCGCGCCACACGCGGGTGAGGTCGCGCAGGCTGGAGGTCATCGTGACCGTGACCGGACGGCCCGGGTCGATGTCGCACACGTCGACCTCGTCGGCGTCGATCACCAGCCACCAGTCACGGAGCCGACCCGTCATCTCGGGAAAGGCCACGTGCACGACCGCCGGGATCTCGTCGACCGCGGCCCGGTCGACGTTGCGGTGCATGTCCCACAGGAGCAGGTTCGGGTCCAGGTCGGCGTCCCCGAGCTCACCGATCCAGCGCGTGCCCCACTGACCGATCGTCTCGACCACGCCGCGCAGCTCGGCGCCGGCCGGCGTCAGCTCGTACGTCACGTCGTCGCCGTCGACGCGGCGCTGCACGACCCCGGCCCGGACCAGCTGCTGGAGCCGCTTGGACAGCAGCGTCGGCGACATCCGCGGGAGCCCGCGGCGCAGCTCGTTGAAGTGCCGGCTGCCGATCACGAGCTCGCGCACGACGAGCAGCGTCCAGCGTTCGTCGAGCAGCTCCATCGCCTTCGCGACCGGGCAGAACTGGTGGTACGACGCACCCATCTGGTCACCGTACGCCTGCGTCCGTCGCTGCCCGGCCGGCGTTGCACGCCGGTGGTACAGATCCGGTACTAGGCGCGACCCCGGCCTCGTTCGTAGCGTCCTGACCCGAGGAACCACCACGAGGAAGGAAGCACGATGGGGGACAACCAGGGCGTCGGTACGCCCGAGGACCAGGCGCTGAAGGGCAAGCACCGGGCGATGTGGGGGATGGGCGACTATCCCGCCGTCGAGCGGACGGTGATCCCGGGGCTCGGAGCGACGCTGGTCGAGGCGCTCGGCGTACGGGCGGGCGAGCGGGTGCTCGACGTGGCCGCCGGGGCCGGCAACGCGGCGATCCCGGCCGCGCTCCGCGGAGCGGACGTCGTCGCGAGCGACCTGTCGCCGGCCCTGCTGGATGCCGGCCGTGCCGCCGCGGACGAGCGCGGGGCGACGCTGGAGTGGCAGGAGGCCGACGCGGAGGCGCTGCCGTACGACGACGACGGGTTCGACGTCGTGATGTCGTGCGTCGGCGTGATGTTCGCGCCGCACCACGGCCCGGCGGCCGACGAGCTCGTCCGCGTGTGCGCGCCGGGCGGGCGGATCGGGCTGATCAGCTGGACGCCGCAGGGGTTCATCGGCCAGATGTTCGCGACGATGAAGCCGTTCGCGCCGCCGCCCCCGCCCGGGGCGCAGCCGCCGCCGCTGTGGGGGAGCGAGGACCACGTCCGCGAGCTGTTCGGCGACCGGGTGGCCGACCTCCGGCTGGAGCGTCGGACGGTCCGCGTCGAGGCGTTCGCGGCGCCGGAGGACTTCCGGGACCTCTTCAAGGAGGCGTACGGGCCGACGATCGTCGCGTACGGGTTCAACGCCGAGGACCCCGAGCGGGTCGCCGCGCTGGACGCGGAGCTCGCCGACCTCGCGCGCCGCTACGACCACGGTGGCGACGACGGTGTCGTGATGGAGTGGGAGTACCTGCTGGTGACGGGGACCGTGCGATGAGGAGGACGGTCAGCCGCTGACGCGAGGGTGCGTGTCAGCCGCGCACCAGCACCGGGACGGCCTGGGCGTGGCTGTTGGCCATCGCCTGACGGTTCCACTGCTGTTCCAGCGGCTGGCTGCGGCCGGAGGCGTCCGTGGCCCGGACGCGCAGGACCGTGCGTCCGGGCTCGGCGTCCCACCGCGCCGTCCAGCGCCGCCAGGCGTACGGGTCGGTGCCGGCCGGCTCGACCTCGGCGTCGGACCAGGTGGTGCCGTCGTCGGTGCTGACCTCGACCCGCTCGATCGGCGCGTGCCCGGACCAGGCTCGGCCGGACAGCGTCACCGGGCCGGCGTCGACCACGCGCGTGCGGGTCTGGAAGTCGGGGAACCCGGGCGGTCGGATCAGCGCGCGCGGCTCGATCCGGGTCACCGGCACGCCGGGGTCGTCCGGGTCGGTCTTGATCCGGTACGCCGTGGCGTTCTGGAACCCGTCGAACGCGTGGTCGAGGACGGTGATGCGGGTCAGCCACTTCACGTGCGCCATCCCGTACCAGCCGGGCACGACGAGCCGCAGCGGCGCCCCGTGCTGCGGCGGGAGCGGCACGCCGTTCATCGACGTCGCGAGGAACGCCTCGCCGCGGTCGATCTCTTCGACCGAGAGGGCGCGCTGGTAGTCCTGCTCGACCCCGCGCTCGACCCCGTGGTCGGCGCCGGTGAAGACGACGTCGACCGCGCCCGGCAGGACTCCCGCGCGTTCGAGGATCGCGTCCAGGCGGACGCCGGACCACGACGCCGTGCCGACGGCCTCGTCGAGCCACGGCTGGCTGAGCGGACGCGGTGAGGTCCGGGCGCGCCCGTTGCCGGCGCACTCGAGCGTGACCCGCGCGCTCGCCGCCGGGAGCGTGTCGAGGTCCGCCGCGGTCAGGCTCAGCGGGGTGTCGACGTGCCCGTCGACCTCGAGCGTCCAGGTCGCCGGGTCGACCAGCGGGATGTCGTAGTGCACGAGGACGTAGTGCAGTCCGGGCGGCGTCACGTCGAGGTCGAGCACCTCCAGCGGCATCCCGTGGTTGCGGGTCGCGAGCCGCAGCTCGTCGATCGTGATCGCGTCGTCGCGCTCGGCGAGCGCGGCCGGCGGGCTGACACTGCTGTCGATGTCGGTCACGGTGATGCCTCCCACGTAGCGTCCGTTCCGTCCTAGCATCGGCCGACGGCCGCGTCCACTGCCGTGTCCGCGGCCGCCGACACGGTCATGGATCTCGTACGGCCGGGTGCGGCCGGTCAGTCGCCCGGCAGGGTGTCCGGACGGTTGAGGGTCCAGACCGGGATGCTCCGCAGCCGGGTCAGCCGCCAGCCGTCGGCGGCACGGCGCGCGTGCGCCTCGTACACCTCGCCGAGCAGGAACGGGGACGGGTCGGCCGGGCCGTCGTGCGCGAACGCGACCAGCAGGTTGGCCCGCAGGTCGGCCTCGTCGCCGTCGATGTCGGTCAGCGGGTTGGTGATGCTGTGCCAGACGCCGGCGTCGGCGCTGTGGCGCTTGCGGGCCTGCGCGACGAGGGCGTCGTGGCCCCGTGCGGTGCCGCCCGGCGTCGTGACCTCGGCGTCGGCGGCGAACAGGTGCCGCAGGCCGTCGAAGTCGCCCGTGTCGAGGCAGCGACCGAGCCGGCTCATCAGCGTGGTGAGCACGTGCTCGTCGGTCAGGCTTGCTGGGGTGGCGTCGGTGCTGGAGAGGGTGGTGGACATGAGCTCCCTTTCGTGGAGTAACCAATGATGGGTAATACCAACAATAGGCAGAGCCCGCTACCGTGACAACGTGAATCTCGACGAGGCGCCCGAGCGGCTGCGTACGCTCCCCAGCTGGCTGCTGGCCCAGGCGGCCCTGCACGCCCGGCGCGAGGTCGCGTCGGCGCTCACCGGTGTGGACGGTCATCGCAGCGAGTTCGCCGCCCTGGCATGCCTGGACGAGCAGGGCCCGATCAGTCAGGTGGAGCTCGCCGGCCGGATCGGGCTCGACCGCAGCGACGTCGTCCGCCTGGTCGACCGCCTCGCGGACGCCGGCTGCGTGGTCCGCGAACCCGATCCCGCCGACCGTCGACGCAACCTCCTGACGCTCACGGCCGATGGCCGACGGCGGCTCGACGAGCTCGACGAGCGGATCCGCGGGGCGCAGGCCGAGACGCTGTCGGCACTGACCGACGCCGAGCGTGAGCAGCTCGTGTCGCTGCTCCGCAGCGTCCTGGGCGACGGCGGCTCGCCCCGTCGCGCTGTGTGACCTGGCCCCCCGAACGCGCGGACCGAGACGGGCCTGCGTTCACACAGCGTGAAGGAAGGTGACGATCGCGTCGGCGAGCAGGTCGGGTCCCGCCACGTGAGCCATGTGGGTCTGCCCGGGGAGGAGCTGGATCCGGGCGTCCGGGATCGCGGCGGCGACCACGTCGGGGTCGGCGGCGATCGCGTCGGGCGAGTCGGCCCCGACGAGCAGCAGGGTCGGGACGCGGATCGCAGCCGCAGCAGCCGGGTCGAACGCGAGTTCGCCGAACGCACGCAGCTCGCGGGGGATCGTCGCGGCGGTCGAGACCCGGGCCGGCCAGGCCGGGTCGGCGGCGACGGCATCGAGCTCGGCGTCGGTCATCCGGACCATCCTCCGATAGAAGACGCGCAACGCCTCGTCGGGGTGGCCCGCGGCCAGCGGTGCCTCGATCGCGCGCAGAAGCTCTTCGTCGACCTCGCGGTCGGCCCGGTCGGGGGTCGGCCACCCCTCGTACAGCATGAGCCGCCGCAGCCGGCCGCAGCGCGGAGCGGCGAGGAACGCGATCGCCCCGCCGTACGAGTGCCCGAACACGTCGACGTCGCAGCCCTCCCGCTCCGCCACGTCGGCGACGACGGCGACGAGGTCGTCGACCTCGCGGGCGAAGGCGTACGGCTCGGTGTCGGTGCTGCCCAGCCGCCCGCGGCGGTCGAGGACGTACGTGCGGACCCGGCCGTCGAGTGCGTCGACGAAGGCGTCCCAGGAGCGGTGGGTCGACGTGGTGCCGTGCACGATCACGACCGGTCGTCCGTCACCCCGGACGTGGACGTCGATCGTGGTGCCGTCGGGCGAGACGACGGGGTACGTGGTGGTGCCGGTGGTGATCATGGTGACCCTCCTCGGTCGCGATGTCCCCAGGCTCCGCCGGTCGGAACGCACCCGGCATCGGTAGGTCTGCCCATCCGCGCCGGATCCGCCGGCTTCCTCGGGTGCGCGCGGTGAGCTGGTTCCCACCGAGAGTGGAGGCGTGGGAACCAGCTCACCGCCGGTCCGGAGGCGTGGGAACCAGCTCACCGCCGGTCCGGAGGCGTGGGAACCAGCTCACCGCCGGCCCGGAGGCGTGGCTCAGCGTGGTCCGAGGAGGTCGTGCTTGACCGCGAAGAGCGTGGCCGCGGCGCGGGTCGAGACGCCGATCTTCGCGTACGCGTGCTGGACGTGGTGCTCGGCCGTACGACGCGAGATCACCAGAGCCTCCGCGATCGCGGCGTTGCTCAGACCGCGTGCGAGCAGACCGAGGACTTCCGCCTCCCGCACCGACAGCCCGGCCGGCAGGGGCACGGCGATCCGCGCCGGGTGGGCGTGGCCGGCAACCTCCAAGACCGCTCGGACCGCGTCGGCGTCGAGCTGCCCGCAGCGTGCCCGGCCCGTGATGCGCTCGGCGGCCCCGTCCGGGCTGGCCGCCGGGCGGTGCGGGCGCGGTTCGAGGGCCGTCCGGTAGGCGACCGCGACAGCCAGCACCCGTTCGACCGTCGTCAGATGCCGGGCCGTCAGACCGAACGGGTAGCCGCTGCCGTCGAGGTGCTCGTGATGGCGCGCGACCGCGGGTGCGAGCCGGGCCAGCGTCGGGGAGGCGGCGACGATCCTGCTCGCATGGTACGGGTGCAGGCGCACCTGTTCCCATGCGTCGACATCGAGCCGGCCGGGCGCGTCCCAGACGGCATTGGAGACCGCGACCACGCCGACGTCGGCGAGCCAGCCGGCGACCTCGAGATCCCGGACGTCGGCGTCGGGCAGGCCGAGCGCAACCCCGGCCGCGGTCGCGAGCCGCGCGACCCCGGCCGCGTGCCCGGTCAGCTTCGGGCTCACCAGATCAGCCAGCTCCCCGTACAGCCGTGCGACCGCCGCCGGCTCGTCCGTCACCGCGTACGGGTGCGGCTCGAGCGCGAGCACCCCCTCGACCCCGATCGGCTCCTCCGGCAGCAGAGCGTCACGGTGGCCGCGGAAGACGGTGACGAGGTCTGGGTCGAGCATCCCGCCGGAGCGTCGTTCGAGGGCCTGCATCGCCACCTCGGGACCGCCGAGCTCGTCGAACAGGACGGCGATCCCGGCGAGCCGGGCGATCCGCGCGGCCAGCGGGATCGCAGACCCGCCCGGGACCACTGCGCCGCGCGGAGGCGCCCACAGATCGAACACGTGCAGCAGCGCGTCCTGCACCGCCCGCGGCAGGTGGAGCCGACCCGCCGACGCGCACGCGACCTCGCACGCGGTCGCGACGAACCCGTCGCCCCACCCGCGCAGGTGCAGCACGCCGGACGCGGTCGCGCGGGCCCGGGCCAGCGGTCGCAGACTGGCGGTGGCACCGGGGAGGAACGTTCGGACGATCGCGGCCGTCGACGCCAGGTCGGTGACGGCGGCCGCGCGATTGACTGTGAGGTTCTCTCCGAACACCGCCGCCGACTCCGTCGCCCACCCCACGCACCCGACGTGGTGCAGGAGCGCGGTGTAGTAGGTCGCGCGGACCTCCGCATCCCCGGCACCCGTTGCGCGGGCCAGACGCGTCGCCAGCGCGCACCCGCGCAGCGCCGTACCGGAGGGGAGACCGAACCCGAGGTCCGCCAGGCGCGACAGCCCCGCGACCAGGTCCGCGACCCGGACCGGTTCCCCGGCCGGCACGGTCGGGCACGGCCCCGCTCCGTCGCTCACAGCACACCGTCCAGCGGCCACGTCGTCCCGTCCGACGTGTCGATCAGCGCGGTTCGGTCGACCAGCACCTCCAGGGGGAGGGCGTCGGTCACGACCTTCACGACGCGCGGCAGCTCGGCCCCCGGTGCGCGGGTCGCCACCGAGACGTGCGGGATCCACGCGCCCGGCCCGTAGTGGCGGTGCAGGTCCGCGCCGGCGCTCGCGAGCGCCCGTACGACCCGGTCCTGGCGCAGCGCGACGTCGGCCGGCAGGGACGGGGCGAGTGCGACCCGGCCGCGAGGGAAGACCAGCGTCCCGTGGCAGAGCGCGATGAACGGACCGCCGTCGGCGAGACCGGACAGTGCCGCGTCGACCCGGTCACGGTCCCACGTGCGCAGCACCGCGTACGAGAGGTGCGGGTGGTGCCGGCCGTGCGTGTGGGTCGCCAGCGTGTGCACGCCCTCGTCCTCCAGCCGCGTCCACAGGTCCCGCACACGGCGGGCCGAGCGCGGGTCGAAGAGCAGGCACACCGCGAGGGCCATGCCTCCACCCTGCCGCGTCCGCAGCGCGGCGCCACCGCGAGTGCCCGCAACGCCACCGCGAGTGCAGCACGACCGGCGTACGGCGGGTGCTGGTGCGCCGTGTTGCGAGCGTGCGACGCGTCCCCCACGCTGATCCCGCGGGACTCGCTCGCACCACATGACGTCGTCACGGATACCAGGGGGTACGGATGAACGTTCGGACAGGGATCGCTCTGCTCGCCTCGGCGGGGCTGCTGTTCTTCGCGGCCGGCTGCGGTGACGACGACGGGGACGACGGGTCCGACGACGCGACGGTGACCGAGACGACCGACGACGCCGCGGACGACGCGAGCGACGATGCGACGGACGACGACGGTGACGACGGGCTGGAGTTCGAGCTCGAGACCGAGGACGACACGGTCGACTTCGACGGCACCGCGCAGTCGTGCGACAACCCCGACGAGTCGACGCTGTCGGTCGAGTTCACCGACGGCACCGGGACCGCGACGGTGGAGGTCAGCGGCGGGACCGGCTCGGTGGTCGTGACCGGTGGGCCGGAGTTCGAGGGCCGGATCGAACAGTTCCAGATCGGCGACGACGGCAGCGTGACCGCGTCCGGGCACGGCACGATCGCCGACGACAGCGCTCAGCCGACGACGTTCACGCTCACCGGCAGCTGCATGCCGTAGGGGGAGTCTCGTTCACGCTGAGCCGTGCAGGAAGCGCGTCAGGGCTGAAGCGAGCACCCCGGGGTCGACGTCGTGCGTCTGATCCGGGAGCGTCACCAGCTCTGCGGCCCCGATCGCGACCGCAGTCGCCTCGGCGGCACGCTGAAGACCGAGTGGACTCTCGGAGCCGGTCATCACGAGCGTCGGTACGGTGACGTCCCGGGCGACATCCGGGGGGACACGACCGTCGCCCATCAGCGTGTCGTCGTACGCGAGGGTGGGCGCGATCGACACCATCGCGTCCCAGGCCGGACTCGTGCGCATCCCTTCGACCGCGTCGGCGGGGGCGCCCACCGACCGGAGGAAGGCGGCGACCGCGTCGCCCGGGCGGCCGCTGGTCAGCGCAGCGCTCAGGGTGCGGGTGTACGCGGCGGCCTGTGCCGTGGTCTCCTCGTCATCGAGCTCGCCGAGCAACGGAGGCTCGTACAAGGCGAGCGCGCTGATCTCGGGCGCCACGGCCGCTGCGCGGAGCGCGAGCACAGCCCCCGACGACATCCCGTACACCGCTGCGCGGCCCCCGGTGGCAGCGATCACTGTCCGCAGGTCCTCGATCTCGCGGTGGACGTCGTACGGAGTGGTGTCCGTGCTCTCGCCCCGGCCGCGTCGGTCGTAGGCAGTGACCGTGAAGCGGTCCGACACCGCGGCGGCGACCGCGCGCATCGGGCCACCACCTCGATGGCACATCGCTCCGTCGACCAGGACGAGCGCAGGGCCGGCCCCGGTGGTCTCATAGCTGAGGGCGGTTCCGTCGGGTGCAGTGGTGGTGGGCATGGCCGGCTCCTCAGGCTGGTGGGTGCGTGACGAGGGTGGCGAGGTAGGCATCGAAGCGCGCGAGGCTCGTCTCGAACCCGGCGCGGGCCTCCGGGGCCAGGAACGGCTCGGGGACGTTGCTCTGCCGGGTCACGACCTCGGTGCGGCCGTCCGGCAGCCGGGAGAACGTGACCTCGGTACGCATGCCTCCCTCGACGTCCCCCTCGTACCAGGCGAGCCGGCGTGGTCGGTCGATGGTCAGGTAGACGGCCCGCATCGTATAGGTGCTGCCGTCCGCGTCGCTCACCATCACGGTCTCGAACGAGCCGCCGGGACGCAGGTCGACCGTGATCTCCTCGACCGGCGTGCTCGTCCCGGTCGGGCCCCAGAAGTGCGTGAGGTGCTCGGGCTGCGTCATACAGTCGAAGACCAGCTCTGGGGGTGCGTCGTGGACTCGGGTGTACGTGAGCTCGCCTGTGGTCATCGGGCGTTGTTCCCTTCGTCGGAGTCGGTGCGGTTGTCGGCGTCGTCGGTGGTGGCTCGGAGGGCGGCGAGGTGCGCCGCGAGCTGGTCGTGCCGATCGGCCCAGATAGCGAGGTGACGGGCGATCCAGTCGGCGGCGTGGTCCAGCCGGTCACCGTCGAAGGCGCACAGTCTCGTCTGTGCGGCCTGCCGCCGCGTGATCAGTCGCGCGTTCTCCAGGACCTTGAGGTGCTTGGAGATCGCCTGCTGTGAGATGGCGAAGGGCTTGGCGAGCTGGTGGACGGGCGCCTCGCCCTGCTCGGCGAGCCGCTCGAGGAGTGCTCGTCGGGTGGGGTCGGCCAGCGCAGTGAACACCAGCGTCAGATCGTCGTCGATCACCGTCATGCTCGCGACGCTATCACAACCTATCAGTTGTACAACTACTCAATTGTGTAAAGCGAGAGGCGTGGACCAGGTGCTGAGCGACCGTCACACTCCTGGCATGGACGTCCTGCTCGAGACCGACCGTCTGGTGCTGCGCTGGTTCACTCCCGACGACGCCGACGACCTCGTGGCGCTGGACGCCGATCCGGCGGTGATGCGGTTCATCAACGGTGGGTCGGCGACTCCGCGCGACGAGATCGTCGACGACGTCCTCCCGGCGCTGGTCGCGTCCCGGCAGCGCGCGGACGGGTACGGGTACTGGGCCGCCGTCGAGAGGGACACCGGCCGGTTCGTCGGGTGGTTCCACCTGCGGCCGGGTCGTGACGCCGGTCCGGACGAACCGGAGCTGGGATACCGGTTGCGCCGGGACGCCTGGGGTAGGGGCTACGCCGCGGAGGGTTCGCGCGCCCTGGTCGACCATGCGTTCGCCGACCTCGGCGCGAGCCGTGTGTACGCGGAGGCGATGGCGGTCCACACCGCATCGCGGCGCGTGATGGAGAAGTCGGGACTGCGGTACGTCCGCACGTTCCACGCCGACTGGCCCGTCCGGATCGACGGCGACGAGCACGGCGACGTCGAGTACGCGATCACGCGGGAGGAGTGGGAGGCGGCCCGCGGCGAGCAGTAGGGCCGCGCGTCAGGACACCGCCGCGACCGCGCGTGCGAGCGCCTCGACCGTGCGGTCGACGTCGGTCTCGCTCGTCGACCAGCTCGACACCGAGAAGCGCTGCGCCGCGCGGCCGTCCCACACCGCCGGTGTCAGGACCGCAGTCCCGTCGGCCAGCAGCTGCCGACCGAGCGCGGCCGTACGGGCGTCGTCGTCGAGCCGGACCATCACCTGGGTGAAGACCACGTCGTTCACGACCTCCACGCCCGGGATCCGCGCCGCGCCCTCGGCGAACCGCGCCGCCCGTGCCGCCAGCGTCTCGACGAGGTTCGCGAGCCCGTCGCGACCGAGGCTGCGCAGCGCGGCCCAGACCGTGAAGCCGCGGGCCCGCCGGGAGAACTCCGGCACCCGGTCGAGCGGATCGCCCGCCCCCGCGATCAGGTAGTCGACCTCGATCCCGAAGGACGCGGTCAGCGGTGTCGCGTCGCGGACGAACGCGAGCCCGCAGTCGTACGGCACGTTGAGCGTCTTATGGGCGTCGGTCGCCCACGAGTCGGCCTCGGCGACCCCGCGGGTCAGGTCCGCGAGCTGCTCAGAGGCAGCGGCCCAG
Organism: Mumia flava; assembly: GCF_002797495.1. Classification (NCBI taxonomy): domain Bacteria; kingdom Bacillati; phylum Actinomycetota; class Actinomycetes; order Propionibacteriales; family Nocardioidaceae; genus Mumia; species Mumia flava. The sequence goes on along the minus strand of NZ_PGEZ01000003.1, from coordinate 47,958 downwards.
AGTCCGAACGCGCCGTCGACGTGCACCCACGCCTTGGCCTCCCGCGCGAGCGCGATCGCCTCGGGGAACGGATCGAAGGCCCCGGTGTGCACCTCGCCGGCCTGGAGGCACACGATCGTCGGTCCACCGCCGCTGCTGAGCGCGTCGGACAGCGCCTCCGGCAGGATCCGGCCCTGGTCGTCCGTCGCGACCTCGACGATCGCCGTACGGCCGATGCCGAGGTAGCGCAGCGCCATGTCGACCGTGTCGTGCCGGTGCTTGCCGACGACGACCCGGATCCAGGGGCCACCGACGAGACCCTGCTCGGCGACGTCCCAACCGGCGTCGGCGAGCACCTGGTGGCGCGCGGCGGCGAGGCAGGTGAAGTTCGCCATCATGCCGCCGGTCACGAGACCGGCGACCGTCCCGGTCGGCAGGCCGAGGGCCTCCACCAACCACGCGACCGCCGCGGTCTCCGCCGCGGCTGCTGCCGGCGTCAGGGACGTGAGGGCGCCGTTCTGGTCCCAGACCGACGTCAGCCAGTCCGCACCCAGCGCGGCGGGCAGCTCGCCGCCGATCACGAAGCCGAAGAAGCGCCCGCCCGCGATGCCGGCGAGTCCGGGGTCGGCGATCCGGGCCAGCTCGTCGACCACCGCCGCGGGGTCCGCACCCGCCGCCGGCAGGGGCCCACCGAACGCCTCGAGCATCGCGTCGTACTCGGCGCGCGGCCACACCGGACGGTCGTCCAGCCCGGCGAGGAAGCGCCGGGCGTTCTCGTGCGCCGTCTCCAGCGCTCGTGCGCGCCCGTCGTCCATCTCGCCACCCCCGGCCCGTCGCCCGGCCTCAGGCTAGCCCCGGTCAACCCAGCGCGCCCAGCTCCTGGTCGGCGTCGCCGTAGTAGTCGCGCAGCAGCTGGTCGGCGACCCGGTCGCCCCACTGCTCGAGGCGGCGGCGGCCCCGCTCTCCGCGGTTGAGGACGCGGTAGCGGACGGTGTTCTCGGCGATCGTGGCGGCGGTGCCCCACGGCACCCGCACCGGCAGCCCGAGCTCGCGCGTCGACGTCGGCCCGAGGAACGTCGTCAGCATCGACAGGGTGCGCTCGGCCCGGAACCGGCCGTTCGGCAGGTCGCGGAGCGCCTCGATGATCGCCTGCGCCAGCTGGGGTCCCGCATCGGTGATGGTGTCCTGGGCGCGCAGGACGTGCAGGTTGATCCGGTGCCGCTCGCGCTCGGTGTCCACGAGCCACTCGTCGGCGACCCCCATCAGCCACCCGACGTACTTCCACAGGTGCATCACGGCCCGCGACTCGTCCGCGCTGACGGGCACGCCGAGCGCGCGGACGCCGATCAGCAGGACCCCGTCGAAAAGCCCGAGCGTCGCGGCCTGGTCGGTCTGGTTGACCGGGAGGCCCCAGCGGTCGACGTCCCAGGTCGGTGCGAAGGTGCGGTTCACCAACGCGTGCATCGCACGGACGTGGACGGTGAGGCGCCAGCCCTCGGCGTACGGGAACATCGCGTCGGGCTGGGCGATCGCGACCGCCCACTTCTGCGTCTCGGCGAGCCGGCGCCGGGTCATGTCGCCGGTCAGGCCGCCGGTCGCGACCAGCAGGTCCGTCGGCCCGCCGAACCGGTACCCGCCGATCAGCGACAGCTGGAGCAGCACGTCGGCGGCGTTGCGGCCGAAGCGGCGCATCGTGCGGGCACCCTCGGCGAGCAGGTCGAGGTCGAGCCAGTCGGGGGTCGCCTCGACCGCGGCGAAGAACGAGGTGAGCGCCTCGGGCTCGTCGGGGATCGAGCCGGGTCCTTCGCGGAGCCGCGTGTGGAAGTCGGCCATCGGCACCCGCCCCGGCGTGCCCGCTCGCATCCGGATCGCGTCGGCGAGCGCGTCCGCGACGTCGTCACCGCGCCACATCGACTCGCCGAGGCGGCGCATCAGGTCCTCGTCGACGTCGTCGTGCAGCCCGGTGATCAGGCGCAGGGGCCGACCGAGCCTCGCGCCGCGCTGCTCGCCCGCGCGGAAGCGGCTCGGGTAGCGCGGTGCGGGCTCCGGCGCTGCGGTGTGGTCGGTGACGGGCGGTGCTGTCGTCATGGGTCCATCCTGACGCGAGTCATCACTCGCATACCATTCGCGTCATGGCCGCCACCCCACGCCGTACGGGCCCCGCCGCGCCCGAGGCCGATCTGCACCCGCGCAAGCTGCCCCGCCAGGCCCGATCGCGCGACACCGTCGAGCGGATCCTCGCGGCAGGGCGGGAGGTGCTGCTGCGCGACGGGTACGACGGGTTCTCCACCAACCGCGTCGCCGAGGCCGCCGGGATCAGCCCCGGCTCGCTCTACCAGTACTTCGGCAACAAGCACGCCGTCGTCGCCGCGATCGTCGCCCGCTACGCCGACGACGTCTCCGACGAGGTCGCCGCCGCACTCGCCGACCGGCTCGGCGAGACCGGGCCGGGCATGGTGCGTACGAGCGCCGACGCGCTGCTGGTCGCGCTCGAGCAGAACGTCGCGCTGCTGCGGGTCGTCTTCACCGAGCTGCCCGCGCGACAGAACGAGGCCCGTCGGATCGCCCTCGAACGACGGGTCAGCGACCTGGTCGCCGCCTACGTCGCCGTACGGCCGGGGCTGGTGGCGGGGCGCCGGCCGGAGGCGGTGGCGTGGGTCCTCGTGCTCGCGCTGGAGAACCTGGCCGTGCGCTGGGTTCTCGACCAGCCGGCGATCACGCGCGACGAGCTCCTCGACGAGCTGGTGCGCCTGTGCCTGGGCTACCTCGGCGACGGGCGGTGACGGTGGGCCGCGCCGCGGGTCCTCGGGGGCGCGGACCCGCGGCGCGGAGACGGTGTCAGTCGTCGGAGCCCATCTGGTCCTCGGGCGACAGGTGCTCGACCGTCACGCCGGTCTCGGTGAACGTTCGGGTGACGACCCCGGACGTGTAGACCCACAGGATCCGCAGCGGCGTGTCCCCGACGTTGCGGAAGAGGTGGGGGAGCGGCGACGGGATGTACGTGGTGTCGTACTGGCTCAACCGGGTGGTCCGGCCCTCCACGAACACCTCGGCCTCCCCCTCCAGGACGGTCACGTGCTCGGCGCAGTTGTGCGAGTGGAGGGGGGCTCCGCTGCCGATCGGATAGACGCTCATCCCGCTGGTGATCTCGTTCTCGCCACCGGCGACCGGGGTCGTGACGAGCGGCGTGGTGACCACGGCGCCACCCCGGTCCATCAGCGGCACCTCGGCCGCTTTCACGATGACGGTCATGCATCCTCCTGGTTTCGCGACTGTCTCGACCGTAGGGGCGACGGGCTCGGCCGAGAGGCGCGCAACGTGCACGGTTACGTTGCACCAAAGGGGCATGTGACTGCTCTCACAGGGTGGTTATGTACAACCGCAACGAGGTTCCTGTGGCCCTGAGGAGGAGTCCACCATCATGAAGAAGGCACTGCTGAGATCGTCCGTCGTCCCGGCGATGGTCGCGGCGCTGGCGTTGGCCGGCTGCAGCGGCAGCTCGGACGGTTCGGACTCCGACGGGTCGGCCGCGTCGGGCACGCTGGCGGCCAACTGGGGTGGATTCCCCGAGAGCTGGGCGCCGGGCGCCGAGATGGAAGCCGGCTACATGCGCGTCCCGTACGAGACGCTGGTCGCGCTGGGCGAGGGCGGGGAGATCGAGCCGGTCCTGGCCACCGAGTGGGAGCAGACCGATGATGCTCTCACCCTGACGCTGCGCGAGGGGGTCACGTTCCACGACGGCACCCCGTTCGACGGCGAGGCGGTGAAGGCGAACATCGAGGCGATCCAGGGCAGCCAGGGTCCGTACTCCGCGCCGCTGCAGGTCGTGGAGTCGGTCGAGGTCGTGGACGACCAGACCGTCACGCTGAACCTCGCGAGCCCGACCCCGTCGCTCCTGACGTTCCTGTCGACCCGCGGCGCGCCCATGGCGAGCCCGGAGGCGATCGCGGACGGGTCGGTCGCGACGGACCCGGTCGGCACCGGCCCGTGGGCCTACGACGAGTCGGCGTCGAGCTCGGGCACGCAGATGAGCTTCACCGCGTACGACGACTACTGGGGCGAGGACGTCGGCTTCGACACGATCGAGCTCTACGCGATCGAGGACGACAACGCGGCAGCAGCCGCCCTCGCGAGCGGCGAGATCGACCTGGGCGACTCCGAGACGTACGTGCAGTCGCAGTTCGAGGGTCGCGACAACATCGAGACGCTGTCGTACCCGGCGATCCGCAACAACCTCCAGTTCTTCGACCGCGGCCCCGGCGGCGTCTTCGAGGACGTCGACGTGCGGCGGGCCGCGTGCTACGCGATCGACCAGCAGGTCGTCGCCGATCTCGCGGGCGACATGGTCTCGGCGACGCAGCACTTCGCCGAGGGTGAGCCCGGCTACAACGACCAGATCGACGGCTACCCGGTCGACACCGACGAGGCGAACAGCCTGATGCAGCAGGCCGGCAACCCGTCGGTCAGTGCCGAGATCCTGGCCACCGTGTTCAACGAGGACCAGATCCAGGTCTACGCGGATCAGATGGGCGAGGCCGGGATGGACGTCTCGGTCCAGTCCGCACCGCCGCCGCAGTACTTCTCGGAGTGGAACAGCGGCCGCTACCCGATGGGCCTGGGCAGCAACGACGAGCTCACGCCGTACGACTGGTACCGCGCCTGGTTCGCAGCGGACGCGCCGGGCAACCCGTCCGGTGTGGAGAGCGACGAGCTCAAGGCCGCCGCCGACGCCGCGATCGCGGCCGGCGCCTCCGAGGAGGCCGACGCGCTGTGGGCCGACGTCACGAAGGTCATCGCCGACGAGGCCCTGGCCTGCGGGCACATGGTCGGCGAGGAGCTGATCGCCTGGAACGCCGACGTCGTCACCGGTGTGGCCCCGTCGAGCCAACCCTGGGAGCCGAACCTGGTCGACTACCAGGCCCTCCAGCCTGCGGGTGGCGGCTCGTGACCTTCGCGTCGACCGCACGAGTGGCGGGGCAGGTGGCCTGATGGGCAAGCTCATCGGCTACCGCCTCGCCCTCGTGGCGCCCCAGCTGGTCCTCGTGTCGCTGCTGGTCTTCTCGATGACCTACATGGTCCCGGGGAGCCCGGCGGCGGCCATCCTCGGGGCGCAGGCCAACCCCGAGCGGATCGCCGAGCTGGAGAGCCAGCTCGGACTCGACGCGCCGCCGCTCCAACGGCTGGTCGAGTGGTACGGCGCAGCGTTCACCGGTGACTTCGGAACCTCCTACTCCTCCTCCCTCCCGGTCACCGACACGCTTCTCGAACGGTTCCCCGCGACGCTCTCCCTGGTGCTGGGCGGCCTGCTCGTCGCGGTCGTCCTCGGCATCGGCCTGGGCGTGCTCGCCGGCGTGCGCGCCGGCGGGCTCGCCGACCGTACGGTCGCCGCCGCGACGGCAGTGGGCCTGGCGATCCCGGAGTTCTGGCTCGGGCTCGTGCTGACGCTGGTCTTCGCCGTCCAGCTCGGATGGGTCCCCGTGATCTCCTGGACTCCCGTCACCGACGACCCCGTCGCCTGGGCCCGAGGACTGATCCTGCCGTCGCTCGCGCTCGGGATCGGCGCCGCCGCGCTGATCGCGCGCCAGACCCGCGGTGCGATGGTGCAGGCACTCTCGTCGCCGTTCGTCGACACCCTCACGGCCGCCGGCGTGTCCCGCCGGCGGATCGTGATGCGCTACGCGTTGAAGAACGCGATGGTCCCCGTGCTGGCGTCGACCGGCATCACCGTCACGATCATGATCGGAGCGAGCTTCGTCGTCGAGAAGGTCTTCGCCTTCCCCGGCGTCGGTGACCTCATGCTGCGCAGCGTGATCGGGAAGGACTTCCCGGTCGTGCAGGCGGGTGTGCTGATGATCGCCTGCCTCGTCATCGTCGTGAACCTGCTCATCGACCTGGGCTACGGCCTGCTCAACCCGAAGGCACGTCCGCAATGATCGAGACTCCCTCCACCCGTCCGTCCGCGCCGGTCGCAGCGCAGGGGCCCACCACCTCGCCCCTCGTCGGTGCCTCGTCGTCGCCCGAGCCCGAGCCGAGGCAGGCGTCCGGCACGATGCAGGTCCTGCGCCGGCTGCGGCACCACCCCGGCGCCCTGATCGCGCTCGGCCTGCTCGCCCTCGTCGTGGTCGTCGCGCTGCTCGCCCCGTGGCTCGCGCCCTACGACCCGGCGGAGAAGGACTTCGCCGCCGCGCTGCAGGGGCCGACCGCCGAGCACTGGCTCGGCACCGACGCGTACGGGCGTGACGTGCTCAGCCGGCTGATCTACGGCGCCCGGATCGCGCTCGTGATCGCACTCGGATCCGTCGTCGTCGCGATGGCGATCGGCGTGCCGATCGGCTTGCTGCTCGGCTTCCGCGGCGGCTGGTGGGACCGGATCGGATCGCGCGGCATGGACGTCGCGCAGGCGCTCCCCGGCATGCTCGTCGGCTTCGCCGTGATCGCGATCCTCGGACGCGGTCTGACGAACCTGATGATCGCCATCGGGTTGATCTTCTGCATGAACTTCGCGCGCATGACCCGGGCGGTGACCCTCGTCGAGCGGGAGAAGCTCTACGTCGACGCGGCGCGCGTGTCGGGGCTGCGCTCGTCGGACATCGTCTTCCGACAGGTGCTCCCCAACCTCGCCGGGCCGCTGGTCGTGCAGGCCGCGGTGTTCATGGGCGCGGCGATCATGGTCGAGTCGGCCCTGAGCTTCCTCGGTCTCGGGCTCGAGTCCGACGTGGCGACGTGGGGCGCCATGCTCTCCGACGCGGCCCAGGACCAGGGCGTCCAGCCGTTCGTCCCCTTCCCGCCGGGTATCGCCATCGTGCTGACGGTGCTCGCGTTCAACCTCGTCGGGGACGGTCTCAACGACGCCCTCGCCGGCGAGCGGGCGACCTCGCCGAGCCGGCGCGAACGGGCGCGGGCCGCGCGGGCGGCTGCTGCGGCGATCGCCGCAGCCGATGCCGAGGCCGCCGCGCGTGCGGCGAAGGCCGGGGGAGCACCCGTGGTCACCGATCCCGACACGCTGCTCGACGTCCGTCAGGTCTCGGTCGGGCTGGGCCGGCCGAACGGCACCGTGGTGCCGCTCGTCCGCGACGTCGACCTGACGGTCCGGAAGGGTGAGATCCTCGGTCTGCTCGGCGAGTCGGGCTCCGGCAAGTCGATGCTGGCGCGCTCCGTGCTCGGGCTGCTCCCGCCGGGCATCCGGCTGACGCAGGGCCAGGTCGTCCTCGAGGGTCGCGACATCGCTCACAGCACCGAGCGTGAGCTGCGCGATGTGCGCGGGCCGCAGCTCGGTGCCGTCTTCCAGAACCCAGGCGCGGCTCTCTCACCGGTGCACACGATCGGCCGGCAGCTTGCCGAGCCGCTCCGGGCCCACCAGCGGATGAGCCGCAAGCAGGCGCGAGCACGCTCGGCCGAGCTGCTCGAGCGGGTGGGCGTCGACGAGCCGCACCGCCGGCTCGACCAGTACCCGCACGAGTTCTCCGGCGGCATGGCCCAGCGCGTGGCGATCGCGATGGCCCTGGCCTCGGAGCCCGAGCTCCTGATCGCCGACGAGGCGACGTCGGCCCTCGACGTCACCACCCAGGCCCAGGTGCTCGACCTGCTCCTCGACCTGCGTGAGGAGACCGGCATGGCGATCGTGATGATCACCCATGACCTCGGCGTGGTCGCCGAGTCCTGCGACCGGGTCGCCGTGATGTACGCCGGGGAGATCGTCGAGGTCGCCGAGGTGGGCGAGCTGTTCGCCCGACCGAAGCACCCGTACACCGCCGCCCTGCTCGCGTCGAACCCGAGCGGGGACGCCGACGTCGAGCGGCTCCCCACCATCCCCGGCACCGTCCCGATGGCCGGGAGCTGGCCGGCCGGCTGCCACTTCGCGAGCCGGTGCGCGTTCGCCACCGAGAAGTGCACGGACCGCCCGATCCCGTTCGTCGACGGGGCCCGCTGCATCCGGACGGACGAGCTGACCCTGACGGGAGCCCCACGATGAGCGCCACGTCGCACGAGACCGACCGGCCCCTGCTCGACGTGCGCGACCTCGCGGTCTCGTACGACGTGGGCGGGGCGCTGCGCAAGCGTCCGCTCGCCGTCGTCCAGGACGTGTCCTTCGAGATCCGGCCGGGCGAGACCCTCGGCCTCGTCGGTGGTTCCGGATCGGGCAAGTCGACGACGGGGCGAGCGATCCTGCGCCTGGTCGAGGCGTCCGGTGGCTCGATCGACTTCGACGGCGTCGACGTCACCGCGATGGGGCGGACCACCCCCCTGTCGTACCGCCGCGACGTCCAGGCCGTCTTCCAGGACCCGGCGGCGTCCCTGAATCCCCGGCACACCGTCGGGTCGGCTGTCACGACCGCGCTGCGGCGGCACGGGATCGGGTCGAAGGCCGAGCGGCTCGATGCCGCGGCGAGCGCGTTCGAACGGGTCGGGCTCGCGCGCAGCCACCTGTCGCGGTTCCCGAACCAGATGTCCGGTGGCCAGCTCCAACGGGTCGCGATCGCGCGGGCGCTTGCCCTGAAGCCGCGGCTCGTGGTCTGCGACGAGGCGGTGAGCGCGCTCGACCTGTCGACCCAGGGCCAGATCATCAACCTGCTCGCCGACCTCCAGGCCGACACCGGGGTCAGCTACCTGTTCATCGCCCACGACCTGGGGATCGTCCGGCACATCTCCGACCGGATCGCCGTGATGCACCAGGGCCGGATCGTCGAGCAGGGTCGCGCGGAGCGGATCTTCGACCACCCGCAGCACGCGTACACCCGCAAGCTGCTGGCGGCAACGCCCGCCTCGACCCCGCACGGCCGTGAGCGCCGTCGTGCCCGCAGGCTCGCGCATCGCGGCCAGCAGGTCGACACGGCTCCCTCGGGCGTGTGATGTGCACGGTTACGTTGCGCTCCAGGCGGTGGGAGCGGGCGCTGGCCGTGAGTACGTTCGGACCGAATCGACCGTCCCTGACGGGACCTGACCACCACGAGGTGCGACACCCCATGCGACTCCCTCAGCTCGAGATCGACCAGCTCGAAGGCCGCGGCCGTGAGATCGCCGACCGGATCGCCGGCCGGCGCGGCGCCGTACGCGGACCCTTCCAGGTCTGGCTGAACAGCCCCGAGCTCTGCGACCGGGTCGAGGCGCTCGGCGCATTCACGCGCTTCGACTCCAGCCTGCCGACCCACCTGCGCGAGCTCACCCTGCTGATGGCGGCGCGCAACTGGGACGCGCAGTACTCCTGGAACGCCCACGTCGACAAGGCCGTCGAGGCCGGCGTGCCGCGCGAGGCGGTCGAGGCGATCGCGCGCCGCGAGCCCGCCACCTTCGCAGACGAGGCCGACCAGGCGTTCCACGACTTCTGCCACGAGGTGCTGACCGAGCACTTCGTCTCCGATGCGACCTTCGCCCGCGCGCTCGAGCACTTCGGGCCGCAGGGCCTGGTCGACGCGATCGGGTCGCTCGGCAACTTCACGATGCTCGGGATGTGCCTGAACACCTTCCAGGTCGACCTCCAGGCCGACCGGGTGCCCCCGTTCCCCGACGTGCGCGGGTACGCGAAGGTCGACGCCGGCGACAGCGCGAACGCGTAGCGGCGGCCTGCACTCGACCGAGGAGGTTGGGACGTGGGTCACACTGTGAGGTGGGCCGACAGGCTGCCGACCCGGCTGCCAGCGCCCGGACCGTGGGGGAGAAGAGAGGGACCATGGACCGTCTGCTCGTGATGCGCAGCTTCGTCACGGTGGCCGACGTCGGCAGCTTCAGCGGCGCCGCGAAGGCACTCGGGACCTCGGGGTCGCTGATCTCTCGCCACGTTGCCGACCTCGAGAAGCAGATCGGGGTCCGGCTGGTCAACCGCACGGCCCGCTCGGTCAGCCTGACCGAGCACGGGGTTCGCTACAGCGACTTCGCGCGGCGGATCCTGAGCGAGATCGACACCGAGGACGAGACGATCGCGCAGATGCGCGACAAGCCGGAGGGGCACCTGTCGATCATCTGCCCGAAGTGGATCGGCACGCTCGACCTCGGGGACGCCATCGCCGCCTTCGCGGTCGCGCACCCGAAGATCCACGTGCGGTTCGAGCTCGGCGGGATGTCCGACCGGACCTACGACTTCCTCGACAGCGGGTTCGACGTCGCGTTCCACACGCGTGACCTCCGGGACTCGCGGGTGCGGCTCCAGAAGGTGGCGAGCCTGCCGTTCGTGATGGTGGCGTCGGCGCGCTACCTCAAGCGGTACGGGCGGCTGTCGCACCCGAACGAGCTCGCGGACCACGACTGTCTGGTGCACTCGAACGACCCGGTGTGGCGGATCGGGCACGGGCACGAGAGCACGCTGCACAAGATCCGCAACGTCGCGTACCAGTCGAACTCCTACATCGCCCTCCAGAAGGCCGCCGTGCACGGGCGCGGGATCGCGCTGCTCCCGCAGCGGTCGGTCTACGACGAGCTGCGTGCCGGCACCCTCGAGGTCCTGCTCCCGGAGCTGGCCGTCCCGGACCGCAGCCTGTACGCGATCTACAGCCCGGAGCAGCAGACGCCGCGCAAGGTGAAGGTGTTCCTCGACTTCCTCAGCACGTGGTTCGCGAAGAACCCGATGCCGAAGCTGGAGACGGTCACCGCCTGATGGGTCGAGTCGCCGACCGGCTCCTGCGCGGCGTGCAAGCAAGGGATGAGGCACCGGTCCGCTCCAGCCGTTGAGGAGATCAGGACGCCGTTCCTACGATCGAGGCACGGCGGTGACGTGGGTCACCGCGGCGCCATCACCCGAGGCTGCGGCCTCATCCGAAGCAGAGGACGAACGTTGGGAATCGACCGGATCGAGTCCGTCACGTACGAGGTGGACGACCTCGAGGAGTGCGTGCGGTTCTTCGTCGACTTCGGCCTGGCGCTGCGGCACCGCGACGACGAGCGCGCCGAGCTGAGCACGCTGGTCGGGCAGACGTTCCACCTCATGACCGCGGCCGAGCCCGAGCTGCCGGCACCGCTCGAGGCCGGTCCGACGATCCGCGAGGTGGTCTGGGGCGTGGACAGCCCCGAGTCGCTCGAACGGCTGGTGGCCGCGGTCGGAACGGACCGTACGGTCCGGTGGACCGACGACGGCGTGGCCCACTTCGCGGACGAGTCCGGGTTCGGGGTCGGCCTCACCGTCGCCCGGCCGGTCGAGCCCCAGGCCCGCGACGTCGCCGCCGACAACCGGTGGGGCGCGGTCGGGCGCTGGAACGACTCGGTCGTGTCGACCGGGCAGGTCCGCCCGATCCGGATGTGCCACGTCGCCCTCAACATCGAGAAGGCGGGCGCGCAGGAGGCGACCGACTTCTACCTCGACCGGCTCGGGTTCCGGGCCACCGACATCGTCAAGCCGATGGGCACGTTCATGCAGGCGGAGGGCGACGACGACCAGCACAACCTGCTGCTGTGCCACCGCCCCGACCGCGCGGGCGCGAACCACGTGTCGTTCGAGGTGCCGAGCTTCGACGACGTGATCGAGGGCGGCAACCACATGATCGAGCGGGGCTGGCGCGAGGCCCGGCGGCTCGGCCGGCACACCGTGGGCTCCAACGTCTTCCGGTTCCTGCACGCGCCGTGCGGCGGGCGGGTCGAGTACGCCGCCGACATGGACCGCGTCGACGACAGCTACGAGACCCGGGTGCACGAGGAGACGCCCCCGCACCACGTCTGGACGCTGCGCACGAACCGCGACGCGGAGCAGCCCGCCGAGATCACGACCCCGAGGAACGAGGGCACACGATGACCAGCGCCGAGGCCGCCCGGACCGACGACCGGGTCGACGCAGCGACCGACGCGGACCGCAGCTACCCGCGGATCCAGATGTACGTCGCGGGGGAGTGGACCGACGGGAGCCGCGGCAAGACCGTCCCGGTCGTGAACCCGGCGACGGGCGAGACGCTCGGCGACGTCCCGCTCGCGACCACCGACGACCTCGACGTCGCGCTCGCGGCCGCCGACGAGGGCTTCCGGGTGTGGCGCGACACCCCGATCGCACAGCGCACGGCGATCCTGCACCGCGCCGCCGACCTCCTGGTCGAGCGCAGCGCCGAGGTCGGCCGGATCATGACGCTCGAGCAGGGCAAGCCGCTGCCCGAGGCGCGCGGCGAGGCATCCCGGGTCGCGGGCGGCCTGCGCTGGCACGCCGACGACGCGCGGCGGGCGTACGGCCGGATCATCCCGAGCGCCGACGACACCGTGCTGTCGGTCCGGACGGTCCCGGTCGGCCCGGTCGCGGCGTTCACGCCCTGGAACTTCCCGGCGGGCTCGCCGATGCGCAAGATCGCCGCGGCCCTGTCGGCCGGCTGCTCGATCGTGATCAAGGCGTCGGAGGAGACGCCCGGTACGGCGTGCGCGCTCGTGCAGTGCTTCGTCGACGCGGGCGTGCCGGCGGGCGTGCTCAACCTCGTGTTCGGGGAGCCGGCCGAGGTCTCCGCTCACCTGATCGACTCGCCGGTCACCCGGCTGGTCGCGTTCACCGGGTCCGTGCCGGTCGGCAAGCTGCTGGCCGCGGCCGCCGGCGCGCAGATGAAGCCGTGCCTGATGGAGCTCGGCGGCCACGCTCCGGTGATCGTCGCGCCCGACGCCGATCCCGTCTACGCAGCCCGGAAGGCGGCCGCGGCGAAGTTCGTCAACGCCGGCCAGGTCTGCACGTCGCCGAGCCGGTTCCTCGTCCACGCGAGTCTGCACGACGCGTTCGTCGACGAGCTCGTCACGGCCGCCGAGCAGGTCGTCGTCGGCGACGGCCTCGAGGATGGCGTAGGGATGGGTCCGCTCGCCAACGGCCGCCGGCTCAGCGCGATGGAGCGGCTGGTCGGCGACGCGGTCGACGCGGGCGCGACCCTCCGTACCGGCGGCCACCGGATCGACCGGCCCGGCTACTTCTTCGAGCCGACCGTGCTCACCGACGTCCCGGCGTCCGCGGCGGTGATGACGGAGGAGCCGTTCGGGCCGATCGCTCCCGTGGTCTCCTACACCGACCTGGACGAGGCGCTCGCGATCGCGAACGCGCTGCCGTACGGGCTCGCCGCGTACGGCTTCACCCGGTCGTCGGCGACGGCCGAGCGGATGGTGCGTGGGTTCGAGGCGGGCATCCTGTCGATCAACCATTGCGGTGGGTCCGTGCACGAGGCGCCGTCGGGCGGGTTCAAGGACTCCGGCTTCGGCCGCGAGGGCGGTCCGGAGGGCCTCGACGGCTACCTCGTCACCAAGCGCGTCTCGCACCTGCTGGTGGACTGACCGTGCGCTTCACCCGGATCCTGCACGAGCAGCGCCCCCGCTGGGCGCGGATCGACGACGAGGTCGCGCACGTCCTCGACGCGTCGCCGATCGACGCGTTCGCCGAGGGCGGCGACAGCGGCGGCGCGCGTACGCCGCGGGTCGAGACCACGGTCCCGCTCGCGTCCGTGCACCACCTGCCCCCGGTCGTACCGCCGGTGTTCTACGCGGTCGGCTGGAACTACCGCAGCCACGTCGCCCACGGCGCCGCCCTCGGCGACGCGAAGGGTGTCGTCCCGACCCGGCCCGAGGTCGGCTACCGCGCCAACAACGCGCTCACCGGGCACCGCTCGCCGATCGTCGTGCCGGACGGCGTGACCGGCCGGTTCGAGGCCGAGGGCGAGGTGGTCGCGGTGATCGGACGCCGGCTGCGGCGCGCGACTCGCGAGGAGGTCGTCGACGCGATCGTCGGCTGGACGATCGGCAACGACGTCAGCGCGCGGGAGTGGCAGCACGCCGACCGTACGTTCTGGCGCAGCAAGAACAGCGACACCTTCAAACCGATGGGTCCGTGGATCGAGACGGACGTGGACCCGATGACGCAGAAGACGACCGTGCGGGTCGATGGCGAGGAGCGCGCAAGCTTCGCGACCGGCGACATGATCTTCGACGCCGCGGACTACCTGGTCGAGGCGAGCAGGTACATCACCGTCAACCCCGGCGACGTGCTCTGGATGGGCGCCGACACCACCTGCCCGATCGCGGTCGGCCAGACCGTCGAGATCGAGATCAGCGGGATCGGCACGCTCACCAACCCCGTCGTCGCCGAGACCACCCCATCACCGGAAGGGAGCCCGGCGTGAGCAACGCACCGGCCTACATCCACCACGTCAACTTCCCGACGACCGATCCCGAGCGCACCAAGGAGTGGTACGGGAAGGTCTTCGGGCTGAAGGCGATCACCCCGAAGAGCAACACGAAGGTCGTGCTGATGACGCGCGGCAACTTCGACCTGCACTTCACCCCGGTCGAGACGATGGACCGGATGGCGCCGTACCACTTCGCGGTCGAGATCGAGAACTGGGACGAGTTCATGGACCACCTCGAGGAGGTCGGGGTCCGGCACACCCGGATCACGTCGCGCCCCGAGAACCGCTCGCTGTTCTGCTACATCCACGACCCCGACCACACGATGATCGAGCTGGTCTACCACGAGAAGCGGCCCGGTGGTGCGCCTCCGGTGGAGCGCCACGCGGAGAAGGCCAAGGTCCGGCGCGGCGCCAACAGCGCCGACGAGGCGAGGGCCCAGCTGTGACCGAGCGCGTGAAGCACCTGGCCCGGTACGCCACGGCTGCCGACGGCACGCAGATCTACTACGAGGCCCACGGGCTGGCCGCCGGCGCCGGCGACACCCCGCCGCCGGCCGTGCTGTTCGTGCACGGGTCCGGCGGTCACCATGCCGCGTGGTGGCAGCAGGTGCCGGCACTGCGCGGGCGCTACTCGCTGATCACCCTCGACCTGCGGGGCTTCGGCCGCTCGGACACGGTGACCGCGCCGGACGGCACGGTCGACTCCGAGGGCACGGCGCAGGACATCGTCGCCGTGCTGCGCGACCCGGCGCTGCGCGCGACCGGGATCGGCCCGGCGGTGCTCGTCGGCCAGTCGGTCGGTGCGGCCGCTGCGCTGCGGGCCGCGATGATGCTCGACGAGACCGAGCGGTCCGAGCTGGTTGCCGGCGTCGTGCTGGCCGCGTCGCTGGGCGGGATCGACCACCCGGACCTCGCCGAGCGCGTGCGCATCGACCGCGCCGCCGCCGACGCGATCCCGGTGCTCGACCGGCTGCTGACCCCGGCGTTCCGCGAGGCCGATCCGGCGAAGACGTTCCTCTTCCGCCAGCTCGGCACGTTCAACGACGCGGGGATGGCCGACCTGCGCCACCTCAACACCGACGGGCCGACGGTCGACGCGCTCCGCGCCGTACGGCTCCCGCTGTGCCTGCTGTCCGGGGAGCTCGACGCGGTCCTGTCGACCGAGACGATCCGTACGGCCGCGTCCCTGCTGCCCGACGCGCACGTCGAGCTCGTGCCCGGTGCTCCGCACTCCCTGTACTGGGAGGCGCCGGAGCTGTTCAACGCCGCCCTCGAGCGGTTCCTCGAGAACGTCTTCACCACCACGGAGGTCGTCGCATGACTGCACTGGGTCTGGGTCTCACCGAGGCCGAGCAGATCGTCACCGCTGCGTTGGAGCGCGGCGCGAAGCTCGGGAAGGCGCTGTCGGTCGCCGTCGTCGACGCGGGCGGGTTCGTGCTCGTCGTCAAGCGCTCCGAGGGGGCGCGGCCGCTGACGCCGAGCATCGCGCACTCGAAGGCGTACTCGGCCGCGATCATGCAGCGGCCGACGAAGATGTTGAAGAAGTGGCAGGAGTCCAACCCGGTCTTCTTCGCCTCGCTCACCGAGCACGCCACGCAGCCGATCGTCGCCACCGACGGCGGGATGACCGTCAAGCGCGACGGCGCGATCCTCGGCGGTCTCGGCGTCTCCGGCGGGACCGCGGCGGAGGACCAGGAGATCTGCGACGAGGTGCTCGCCGAGCTCGGCTACGAGCTGGAGTTCCCCGCCTGGGGCACGCCGGCGGCGAAGGGCTGAGCCGCGATGGCTGACGACTTCAAGTACCACATCGACCACCACGCCAGCCTCGTCCCGCCTCCGGCGCTCGTCGACGCGCTCCGCCGGCACGCGGCCGGCGAGCTCGACGACGCCGACCTCGCAGCAGCGGTCGACGAGGCGGTCGCGGACTCCTTCGTACGGCAGCGGCGCCTCGGCCTGCTGGCGCTCAGCGACGGCGAGCACGGCAGGGGGCACGACCTGGCGGTGGTCTACGACGGCGTCGACGGGTTCGGCGAGCCGTCCGACCCGTCGCCCCTCGCGCAGCTCGTCGGGCCCGCGCACGCGCCGGAGGTACGCCCGCTGACCGCGGTGCCGACGGCGTCCGGTCGGATCGCGGCGGCCGAGGGCGCGCGGCTCGGCGCGCTGACGGAGCGCTCGACGATGATCGCGCTGCCGTCGCCGGGGTACGTCGCGGCGTTGTGCGCCTCCGAAGACCTCCAGACCGACGCCGGGGCATCGCTCGCGGCGATCATCGGGGGAGAGGTGCGTGCGCTCGCCGCCGACGGCGTCACGCTCGTGCTGCTGCGCAACCCCGCGCTGGCGTTCCTGCTCACCGTCGGGGGCCGCGAGCGTGCTGCCGCACTCGGGATCGATCTCGACAAGGCGGTCGCCGCGATGGTCGAGGCGGACGCCGCCGCGATCGCGGACCTGGGGGCGGTGCCGGAGGAGTTCCGAGTCGGGCTCGACCTGACCAGCGCCGGTGCGGCCACGGGCCCGTGGGACGTGGCGGCGGTCGAGGCGTTCCTCGGCGCCCAGCCGTACGACCGGATCTGCGTCGACTACCCGGCGGCGGCCGAGCAGCGGTTCCCGCTCGAGGTCGTGCCCGACGGGCTCGTCGTCTCGCTCGGTGTCGTCGACGTGTCCGATCCCGCGCTCGAGGACGTCGACGACCTGGTCGCCCGGATCGACGAGGCCGCCGAGCTCCTCGACATCGACGACATCGCGGTCGCCACGAACGGCGGCTTCCACGCAGTCCCCGGGACCCCCCGCGAGACCGAGCACGACAAGCTCGAGCTCGTGGAGATGACGGCCCGCTACTTCTGGGGCAACGAGCTGTAGACGCCGACGACCGGACGGTCGACCCGTCAGAGCACGTGGGCGAAGTCGACCCTCCGGTCGAGCAGCTTGGGCCGGACCCGGCCCGCGATCAGGCGCTCGAAGTGCGGACTGGCCGCGTGCGCCTGGAACCCGGCTTCGTCGTCGTACACCTCGTACAGCAGGAACGCCGCGTCGGCGTCGGCCACCTCGTGCACGACGTACGCGCGGTTCGCCGGCTCGGCGAGGGTGTGCTTGCGCATCTCGAGCAGCGCGGCACGGATGTCGTCCGCGTCCTCGGGCCTGCACACGTAGCGGGCAACGACGGCGTAGCTCACGGGGTCTCCTCCGGTTCGATCGGTCCTGCCCATCCCACCAGGGCACGACGGCGGACGGGAGGGCCCGAGGGCCACGGACCGTGCAAGCAATGGATGCCTCCGTACGGCTGGTCGCGGCCCCCGGATGGCGCCTACGTTCGCAGCGGCACGGTGGAGCGCCGTGCCGTCAGAGCGCCGAGCCGAGGAGGAGACGACGTGGTCGTGGAGCAGGTCGAGACGCTGTCGGGAGGCCGGTGGATCGGGGCCGGGTCGTGGCTCGACGTCCTCAGCCCGGCCGACGTGCGGGTGACGGTCGCGCAGGTCCCGGCGCTGACGCCCGCCGACGTGACCGCGACGTACGACGCGGCCGCGGAGGCGTTCGCCGGCTGGCGGCGGACCTCGCCGTTCCGCCGGGCCGAGATCTTCCGGGCGGCGGCCGCGCTGCTGCGCGAGCGGGCGGACGCGATCGCCGCCGACATCGTCGCCGAGAACGGCAAGACGACCGCCGAGGCGACCGGTGAGGCGCTCAAGGCCGCGGACTTCCTCGAGTACTACGCGGGGCAGGCGCGCGAGGCGTACGGCGCGCTGCTGAACGACGTGCGCCCCGGCACCCGCGCGAGCTACCAGCGCGAGCCGATCGGCGTCGTGCTGGCGATCACGCCGTGGAACGACCCGCTGCTCACCCCGGCCCGCAAGCTCGCCCCCGCCCTGATCGTCGGCAACACCGCCGTGCTCAAGCCGGCCACCGAGACCCCGCTGTCCGGGATGCACCTGGCGCGTGCGCTGCACGACGCGGGCCTCCCCGCCGGCGTGCTGAACGTCGTGACGGGCCGGACGTCTCAGATCTCCGACGCGCTGCTCGACGATGCGCGGGTCGCGGCGGTCACCTTCACCGGCGGCAACGCGGTCGGCGAGGAGCTCCGCGTACGCGCGGCGCGGCGCAACGTGCGCTTCCAGGGTGAGCTCGGCGGCAAGAACGCGTCCGTGGTGCTCGCGGACGCCGACCTCGATCACGCCGTCGCCGGGCTCGTCGCCGCGTCGTTCGGGCAGGCGGGCCAGCGCTGCACGGCCACGAGCCGGGTGATCGTCGACCGTCAGGTCCACGACGACGTCGTGAAGCGGCTGGCCGCGCGCCTCGAGTCGCTCCAGGTCGGCGCTCCCGACGCCGACGGGACCGCGATGGGACCGCTCGTCAGCACCAGCCATCGCGACTCCGTGCTCGGCTACGTCCGCCAGGCCGCCGACGAGGGCGCGACGGTCGTCACCGGCGGCACCGTCCCGACCGGCGATCTCGCCCACGGCTGCTACGTCGCGCCGACGCTGGTCGCCGACGTCACGCCGGCGATGACGATCTGGCGCGAGGAGGTGTTCGGTCCGGTCGTCGCCGTGATGGCCGTCGACGGGCTGGAGGAGGCGATCGCCTCCGTGAACGACTCCGACTTCGGCCTCGCCGCCGCGATCTACACCCAGAGCCTGACCTCGGCGTACCGCTTCGTGGACGAGGCCGAGTGCGGCCAGGTCGCCGTCAACACGGCCACGTCCGGCTGGGACGTGCACCACCCGTTCGGCGGGTTCCGGCAGTCCGGGTCACCCTTCAAGGAGCAGGGTGAGGAAGCACTGCGCTTCTACACCCGGGTCAAGGCCGTCGCGATCCACCTCGTGGACTGAGCCGGTCGGCCCACACGAACGCGGCACGACGAAGGAGGACGTACGTTGACCGACCGCACGATCGGCATCGTCGGGGGAGGGATCGTCGGGCTGGCGATCGGACGCGAGATCGCGCACCGGCGGCCGGGGGACCGGATCGTCGTCTTCGAGCGGGAGGACCGCCTCGCCGCTCACCAGACAGGCCACAACTCCGGTGTCGTCCACGCCGGCCTGTACTACAAGCCGGGCAGCCTCAAGGCGCGGCTGTGCACCCGCGGGCGCGGCCTGCTGCAGGACTTCTGCGCGGAGCACGCGGTCGCGTACGACGAGTGCGGCAAGCTGGTGGTCGCGGTCGACCCCTCCGAGATGGGGCGGTTCGAGGCGCTGGAGAAGACCGCGCACGAGAACGGGGTCCCCGGGCTGCGGCGCGTCGACGGTCGCGAGATCACCGAGATCGAGCCGTACGCCGCCGGGGTCGCCGCCCTGCACTCGCCGAAGACCGCGATCACGGACTACGTGGGCGTCGCGCAGGCGCTCGGCCGTCGGATCGAGGAGTCCGGCGGGACGATCCTGGTCTCCACGGAGGTCACCGCCGTCGAGCGCACGGTCGGCGGGATCGACGTCACTGCGGCCGGGCAGCACCACCGCGTCGACCACCTGGTCGTGTGCGGCGGGCTGGAGTCCGACCGGCTGGGACGGCTCGTCGGTGGACCGCCGTCGCCGCGGATCGTGCCGTTCCGCGGCGAGTACATGACGGTCGCGCCGGCGAAGCAGGAGCTGGTCCGCGGGATGATCTACCCGGTGCCGGACCCGCGCTACCCCTTCCTCGGCGTGCACTTCACCCGCCGGGTCACGGGCGAGCTCGAGGTCGGCCCGAATGCCTTCCTCGCGGGCAGCCGCCGGGCGTACGGCCGGGCGTCGCTGCGTCCCCGCGACCTGGGCAACACCCTGGCGTGGCCCGGCTTCTGGCGGTTCGCCGGGCAGCACTGGCGGACCGGGTTCACCGAGATCCGCGGCGTGCTGTCGAAGCGCGCCTACATGAGCTCCGCTCAGCGCTACGTCCCGTCCATCGGAGCCGCCGACGTCCGGCGGACGGGCCTGGGCCTGCGGGCCCAGGCGCTGGAGCGCGACGGGTCGCTCGTCGACGACTTCGTGATCCACCGGTCCGACGGCGTCACGAGTGTGAGAAACGCCCCCTCACCTGCGGCGACGTCCAGCCTGGCGATCGCCGAGCACGTGGTCGACCGGCTCGACCTGGGCGCCTGAGGAGACGCGCCGGGCCGTGCGCTGCGCGCAACTAGTGCTTGCACTGCAGGGCCTCCGCAAGCGGCCCGAACCCACCTAGCGTGTGAGTCACCACACCCGATCCGTACGTCATCGAACCGAGAAGGACACAGCATGTTCGTCGTCGACAGCCAGATCCACCTCTGGAAGGAAGAGACGCCCGACCGCCCGTGGGTGCCCGGCGCCCGTGAGCGGATCCGGTTGAACGGCCACCGTGAGGAGGCGTTCCTCGCGGAGGAGGCCGTCTCGCTGATGGACGAGGCCGGCGTCAACCGTGCGCTGATCCTGCCGCCGTCGTGGGAGGGCAACCGGATCGACTACTCGCTCGAGGCCGCCGAGAGGTACGACGGCCGTTTCGGGATCATGGCGCGGGTGCCGCAGGACGACCCCGAGGAGGGGGAGCGGCTGCTGCACGAGTTCAAGGACAACCCGTACATCAAGGGCACGCGGCTGACGTTCCACCGGCCGCAGGACCGCAACTGGATGATCGACGGGACCAACGACTGGTACTGGCCGATCGCGGAGAAGCTCGGCATCCCGACGATGGTGCACGCGCCGATCTGGAAGGCCGAGCTGGGTCAGATCGCGGAGAAGCACCCGAATCTGAAGATCATCATCGACCACATGGGCATCATGGCCAGGTGCGTGGACGATGCGATCGGCTACTGGGTCCAGGAGACCGCGGACCTGCACGTGCACCCGAACATCTACGTGAAGGTGTCGGCGATCCCGGGCTACTCGACCCAGGAGTTCCCCAACAAGAACATCGAGAAGTACGTCCGCCAGATGGTCGACGCGATGGGGCCGGAGCGCTGCTTCTGGGGCACCGACATCACCCGCCTGATGGGCCACGGCCTGACGTGGACCGACACGATCGAGCAGTTCACGAAGTACTACGACTTCAGCGCGGACGAGCTCGACTGGATCATGGGTCGGGGCATCTGCGAGGCCCTCGACTGGCCGATGGAGGGCTGATCGTTCGATGAGCGGCACGCGTGACGGCGGCGAGGCGATCGTCTCGGCCTTCGACGCCGTCGGATCGGACTACATCTTCTCGTCGCCGGGGTCGGAGTGGGCCCCGGTGTGGGAGGCCCTCGCCCGCCGTCACGCCGACGGCGTGCCCGCCCCGGCGTACCTGGACCTGACGCACGAGACCGTCGCGGTGGCGATGGCCACGGGGTACGGCCTGGTGAAGCGACGTGCCCAGGGCGTGCTGCTGCACGCCGGGCCGGGGCTGCTCCAGGGGTCGTGCGCGATCCACGGGGCGCTGCTGGCCGGCGTGCCGATGGTGGTCGCGTCGTCGGAGTCCACGACGTACGGTGACGGGCCCGGGCCTGATCCGGGCGGCCAGTGGTACCGCAACCTCTCCGTCGTCGGTGGCCCGCACATGATGGCGGCGCCGTTCACGAAGTGGTCGAACCAGGCCGCCAGCGTGCACACCCTGTACGGGATGGTGACCCGGACCGCGGAGCTCGCCGAGCGGGCCCCGGCCGGGCCGACGTACCTGAACGTGCCGCTCGAGGTCCTGCTCGAGGCGTGGGAGGGGCCGGACGAGATCACCCCGACCGCTCCGCGCGGCGGGACGGTCAGTGCGCCCGAGGACGTCGAGCGCGTGCTGGCGCTGCTGCTGTCGGCGGAGCGTCCCGTGATCGTGACCGAGACGGCGGGACGCGAGTCGGACGGGATGGAGGCGCTGGTCGAGCTCGCCGAGACCTTCGGGATCCCGGTCGTCGAGCCCGGGTCGGCGGTCTGCGCGAACTTCCCGCGGACCCACCCCCTGCACGTGGGCGGCGACCTCGAGCCGTACATGGCCGAGGCCGACCTGATGCTGCTCGTGAACTGCCGGGCGCCGTTCTACCCGCCGAGCCGGCGACCGGACAAGGCGACGGTCGTGGTGATCGACGAGGTGCCGCAGCGGCCGCACGTCGTCTACCAGGTGCTGCACGCGTCGCACTACCTCGAGGGCGGGGTCGCGGCGACGCTGCGGACGCTGTCCGCTGGCGGCCGTGACCGGATCGCGGCGGACCTGCTCGACGCGCGACGCGAGGCGGCCGCGACCCGCCGTACGGCCGAGGTCGCGTCGGTGACCGCTGCGGAGGAGAAGGCACGCGACGGTGCGTCCGGGATCGACCCGGTCGCAGTCGCCGTCGCGCTGCGCGAGCTCACCGCGGACGAGGACCCGGCGTTCGTCGACGAGACGATCACGCACAGCCGGGTCGTCCAGCGCCACCTCGCCCGGGAGACTCCGGACTCCTACTTCTACGTCCAGGGCGGGCTCGGGCAGGGCCTCGCGGTCGCGCTCGGCGTCAAGCTCGCCGTACGGGAGCGTCCGGTCGTCCTGACGATCGGCGACGGGGCGTTCCTCTACAACCCGATCGTGCAGTCGCTCCAGGCGTCCGCGGACGTCGGTCTGCCGCTGCTGATCGTGGTGCTCAACAACCGCGAGTACCGCTCGATGAAGATGAACCACCTGCGGTTCTACCCCGACGGTGCGGCCGTCGGGAGCGGAGAGTTCCTCGGTGTCGACCTCAGCACGCAGCCCGAGCTGTCCGCCTTCACCGCGCCCTTCGGGATGCACGGGGAGGCCGTCGAGACCCTCGAGGACCTCGGCCCGGCCCTCGAGCGCGCCTGGAAGTCGGTGCGCGAGGGCGTGACCGCGATCGTCAACGTCTCGGTCTCCCGCTGACCGTGTCCCGCTGAGCCCGCCCCGCTGACGGGCACCCATCCGTACTCCACCCTGAGGAGGAGAACCATGCCGGCACCTGCCGCCGTGATCCCGACCGACGAGCTGCGTGCGTTCATCGCCGCGATCTTCGAGAAGTCCGGCGTCGCGCCCGACCAGGCCGCGACGATGGCCGAGGTGATGACCTGGGCCAGCGTCCGCGGCGTCGACACCCACGGCACCGGCCTGGTGCCGACCTACCTGCGTTTCCTGGACCGCGGGGTCGTCAACACCGCGGCGGACGTCCAGGTCGTCAGCACCACGCCGGCGGCCGCGGTCGTCCAGGCGGACCGCGCGCCGGGCCCGGTGGCGCTCACCCGCGCCGCGGATCTCGCGGTCGAGACCGCCCGTACGACGGGGATCGCGTCGGTCGGCGTGCAGCGCACCATCCACACCGGCGCGATCGGCTACTACACGCACCGGATCGCCGAGGCCGGGATGATCGGGATCGGCTTCGTCGCCGGGATGCCGAACATGGGCTACACCGGTGTCAAGGGCGCCGCGGTCGCGACCAGCCCGCTGTCGGTGGCCGTGCCGAGCGCGAAGCACGGGATCGTGCTGCTCGACATGGCGACCGCGACGATCGCGATGGGCAGGATCAAGCAGCACAAGGCCAGCGGGACCCCGCTGCCCGAGGGCGCGGCCAGCACCGCCGACGGCACCCCGACCACCGACCCGGAGCTCGCCGAGATGCCGCTGCCGCTCGGCGGCGCGAAGGGTTCCGGCATGTCGCTCGTCTTCGAGCTGCTCACCAGCGTCCTGGTCGGCGCCCCGGTGCTCGCCCAGGTCCACACCGGCACGGGCGAGGGCAAGAAGCACCGTCAGAACGCGCTGCTGATCGCGATCGACCCCGCGGCGTACGGGGATGCTGCCGAGTTCGGCGAGCAGGTCGACGCGACGCTGGATGCGCTGAAGTCGCTGCCGACGGCGGACGGCGTCGACGGGATCTACTTCCCGGGTGAGCGCAGTGCGGGCGTGGCGGCGGAGCGCGCCGCGGGCGTGCCGGTGATGCCGAAGGTCTGGGCGCAGCTGGTCGAGGCGGCCGAGACGCTCGACGTCGCGCTACCGTCGACCGCGGACGGCGCGTGACGGGCGCGTCGTCGGTTCCGACGTCGTCGGCCGCGGAGGAGGCGGAGTGAGCACCGAGCTGACCGTGACGAGCACCGAGGACGTGACGCCGGCGATCCGGCGGGTGTGGTTCCGCAGCGACGACCTGTCCGCGTTCGCCGACAGCACCGACACCGACCGCTACGTGAAGCTGGTGTTCCCGAAGCCCGGCGTGGACTACCCGGACGGGCTCGACATGCGCGCGCTGCGTCGGACGATGGCGCCCGAGGACCTGCCGACCGTCCGCACGTACACCGCGCTGTTCCCGGACGTCGAGGCGGGCACGGTCGCGATCGACTTCGTGGTGCACGGGGACGAGGGCGTCGCCGGACCGTGGGCGGCGGCTGCGAATCCCGGCGACCGGCTGCTGGTCAACGGGCCGGGCGGCGGGTACGCGCCGGACCCGAGCGCGGACTGGCACCTGCTGGTCGGCGACGACTCCGTCGTCCCTGCGATCACCGCGGCGCTCGCGGCGCTGCCCGCCGACGCCCGGGTCCAGGTGGTGATCGAGGTCGAGTCGGAGGCGTACGAGCCGGTGCTGCCGGTGCCGGACGGCGCGGTGGTGCGGTTCGTGCACCGGGCCGGGTCCGCCCCGGGCGCGCTCGTCGACGCCGTCCGCGATCTCGCGTGGTGGCCGGGGCGCGTCCAGGCGTTCGTGCACGGCGAGGCCGAGACGACGATGCACGGACTGCGCCCGTACCTCCTGAAGGAGCGCGGTCTGGATCGCGGCCAGGTCTCGATCTCGGGCTACTGGCGCCGCGGCCGTTCGGAGGAGGGCTTCCGGACCTGGAAGTCGGAGCTCGCGTCCGCCGAGGGGAGCTGACCCCGACGTCGTCGCGCGACCGTCCTGCGCGGTCTCCCGAGCGAGACGATCGCGGCGGGTAGTATCGGTGCCAATATTGTTGGCGATCACCGTGGGGCGTTCGCGCACCGCGCCGGTGACGATCCAGGGGGCGTGATGACGGCGCAGGACGTACGACCGACCAGCGACCCTGCCGTCGTGGCGCGCGCGATCCGGGAGGCCATCCTCGACGCGGGCTTCGCCCCGGGCCAGCGGCTCGTCGAGGCGGACCTGTCCGAGCAGTTCGATGCGAGTCGCGGTGCCGTTCGCACGGCCCTGCTGAGCCTCGCGGGCGAGGGTCTCGTCGAGCGTGTCGCCAACCGCGGGGCGCGCGTGCGGGTGGTGCCGCTGTCCGAGGCGATCGAGATCTACGAGGTCCGCGCGGTCGTCGAGTCGCTCTGCGCCGAGAAGGCCGCACGCAACGTCGACGACTCCGCGATCGCCGAGCTGCGCGAGATCGGCGATCGGATGCGGAGCGCGGTGTCGTCCGGCGACGTCTTCGGCTACTCCGCCCTCAACCAGCGACTCCATCAGATGCTCCGCGAGCTCGGGCACCAGCAGACCGCTGCCGACGTGCTGGATCGGCTGCACGGACAGCTCGTGCGGCACCAGTTTCGGCTCGCGACGCAGCCCGGCCGGCCGCAGGTCTCGCTGCCCGAGCACCTCGCGATCATCGAGGCGGTGTGCAGCCGCGACCCCGAGGCATCTGCCGCCGCCGTACGGGCCCATCTCGACAGCGTGATCTCGGCGATGCGCGAGGTCGGGGAGCGGTCCGACGTCCGGCGATGAGTCGGAGGTCGAGCGATGACGGCTGCGTACCCGGCCGGGGTGATCGGATCATGAACGAGCCTCCAACGGTGTGGGTGTTCCACGGTGAGGGAGCCCGATTCGCCAGTGGCGTGTTCCGATCTCGTGAGGAAGGCATGAACTGGATCGCCGAGCACCGGTTGTCCGGTCTGCTGACCGCGTACCCGCTGGGCGTCGGTTCTTACGACGACGCGGTCGCTCGCGGGCTGTTCCGGCCGAGCCGGGATCATCACGGGACGCCGGCGCACATCGGACAGTTCTCACCTGGGCGAACCGAGCACGTTCACGTCGTCGACGGAGAGATCGCGTGAGTCACCGTCCGCGATTCGGGCGATCCGGGGAAGAACCACAGCTCTGATTCCTGCCCAGACCGCCCGAATCGCGGTCGGGTCAGGAGTCCAGGGGCGGGGTGCCGTGGGTGTGGAACGACTCGATCGTCTGCAGCCCCCACGCCTGGCCCTTGGCGCGCTCCGCCTGGGTCCACGTGATCAGCGGCCAGTCCGGGGCCAGCACGAGCCGGGTGAGCGGGTTGCACAGCTCGATCCGGTTGCCGCCGGGCTCGTAGACGTAGAGGAAGAACGTCTGCTGGATCGCGTGCTTGTGCGGCCCGGTCTCGATGTGGACGCCGTTGTCGAGGCACAGGTCCGCGGCGCGGAGGATGTCCTCGCGGGTGTCGGTCGCGAATGCGATGTGGTGCAGCCGCCCGCTCGAGCCCGACCAGTCCTCGGTGTAGACGAGGTCGTACGACTTGTTGTTGAAGGTCAGCCACCGCGCCGCGATCCGGCCCGTGTCGAGCCGGATCTGCTCGGTCGGACGCGCACCCAGCGTGTGCTCGACCCAGTCGGCGTTCGGCTCGACGTCGGCGGCGAGGAAGTTCACGTGGTCGAGCCGACGGACGCCGACGCCCTGACGCGGCTTGGCCTGCGGCTGGTTCTTCAGGCCGGGCGCGAGGTGCTCCGGCGCCTCGTACCACTCCGACTCGTAGTACAGCCCGATCTCGTGCCCGTCCGGGTCGGTCGTCAGGTACATCGGGCCGGTCCCCGCGCTCCCCTCGGTCCATCGGCCGGTGCCCCCGGCGGCCTCGATTGCGTCGACCCGCCGCTGCAGCGCCTCGGGGCTCGACGCGCGAAGCGCCGTGCGGCGGAGTCCGGAGGTGGTGTGGCCGGTCACGACGATGCTCGTCAGCTCGTAGTCGTCGAACGTCCGCAGGTGCACCGAGTCGCCCTCGCGCCGGGTCTCGGTCAGGCCCAGGATCTCGGTGAAGAACCAGACCGACCCCTCCAGGTCGGGGGTCAGCAGCTCGACGTGGCCGAGGTGCGCGATGTCTCCGAGCGGTGCGGGCATGGTGGGTCTCCTTCGGTCGTACAGGGAGGTCAGACGGGACGGGTGGTCCGGGCGGGGCCGGGGTAGACGACGCCGTCGAGCAGCATCCGGGCCGTGCGCACGAGGGTCGTGCGGGTGACCGCGGGCGCGGGGTCGTCGGTGGTGGCGATGCCGACGTCGAGGTAGCCGGTCGGGTGCTCGATCCGCAGCGCGCCGCCGTCGTCGCCGAGCCGCGCCACCCCGTACGCCGTGGTGCCCGGCAGTGCAGCGGCGGCCGCCACCGTGGCGGCGCCGAGCACACCGATCGCGCGGTGCACGTGGACCGGGATGAAGCTGCGGGTGAGGATCGTGCCGCCGGCAGCCGGGGGAGCGACGAACACGATCTTCGGGGTCGTGGTGCGTTCCAGGTCGGTCTCGAGGCCCATCGCGTCGGCGGCCGCGGTGCGGATCGCGCGGACCTTCTCGGCGAGCGCCGGGTCCGCCTCGAGCGCGTCGGGATCCTCAGCGCCGCTCAGGCCGACGTCGGCGGCGCGCACGATCACCGACGGCATGCCGTTGTCGATGCAGGTCACGTCGACGCCGGCGAGCCGGTCGGTGGTCCGGCCGGTCGGCAGAAGCGGGGCGCCGGACGGCTCCACGTCGACCTCGACCGGCGCCGCGGTGCCGGGGACACCGGTGATCGCGACGTCACCGTCGTACGTCACGACGCCGCCGGGCGTGCGGACGTGCAGCGTGGCGAGGGCGCCGGTGTTGACCATCCGGACCCGTACGTCGGTGACGCCGTCGGTCGTCGGCAGCAGACCGCGTTCGAGGGCGAACGGCGCGACCGCCGCGAGGATGTTGCCGCAGGTCTGCGACGTCGACACCACCGGCCGGTCCACGACGACCTGGAGGAACAGGTAGTCGACGTCGGCATCGGGGTCGTCGGAGACCGAGACCACGCCGACCTTGCTCGTCAGCGGGTGGGCACCGCCGAGCCCGTCGATCTGGCGCGGGTCCGGGCTGCCCATCACGCGCAGCAGCAGGTCGTCGCGCGCCGCGTCGTCGGACGGCAGGTCCTCGGCGAGGAACAGCGCGCCCTTCGACGTGCCGCCGCGCATCCACGCACAGCGAATCCCGCGGGTCACGGCCGGCCGTCCGTGTCCTGCAGCTCGGCGTGCGTGCGGTACTCGACCCCGAGGCTCTCCAGCAGCGGCCGCAGCCCGTACCGGTCGAGGCCGAGCTCGCCGCGCTGGAACGCCTCGCGGGTCGCGGCCTCCTTCTCCAACCGCGCCTGCGACGCGGTGACCGTCTGCTCGACGCGGTCCAGCGGCACGACCGCGACGCCGTCGTCGTCGGCGACCACGACATCACCGGGTTCGATCACCTGGCCGGCGATCACGACCGGGAGGTTCACGTGGCCGGCGGTCGCCTTCACGGTGCCCTGCGCGGAGACGTATCGCGACCAGGCCGGGAACCCCATCGCGCGCAGGTCGGCGGTGTCGCGCACCCCGGTGTCGCTGACCACCCCGACCACCCCGCGGTGCGCCAGCGCGGTCGCGAACAGCTCCCCGAACATCCCGTGCGTCGACGGCGCCGCAGCGGCGACCACGAGCACGTCCCCGGGACCGCACTGCTCGACCGCGGCGTGGATCATCAGGTTGTCGCCGGGCCAGCACAGCGCGGTGACCGCGGCGCCCGCGATCGTGGTGCCCTGCTGGATCGGCCGCAGGTCCGGACCGAGACTGCCGGTGCGTCCCATCGCCTCGTGCACGGTCGCCACCCCGTACGCCCGGAGCCGCTCGACCGCGGCCGGGTCGGGTCGCCGGGTGTCGGTGACGATCAACCGACGCAGATCCGCGGCGCTCATGCGAGGCGCTCCGTGACCTGCGGGTACGGGCGCATGTACGCCTCGCCGTAGGTGGTGGTGGGGAAGCCGAGGTTCGGTCCCGCGTTGCGCTTGAGCTGGACGCCGCGGCGCTTGCCGAGGTCGGTGTAGTACTCCCACAGGTGCTGCTGCGCCGACAGGCACTCCATCGCCGCCCGCTTCGTCGCGAACACGTCGGTGATGTCGAGGAGCACCTCGGGCGTGAAGTCGCAGACCTCGGGCTGGTGCGGCTCGAAGTAGAACACCGGGGGAGCGCCGAGCGGGTCGCCCTCGGCGGGGTACCCGATCGCCTGAGCGAGGATCCGTGCCTCGAGCGCCATCCGGCAGGCGGCCGGGTGGTCGGCGTTGTACGGGTCGTGCGGCGGGTGCGTGAGGACCACGTCCGGCTGCGTCTCGCGGTAGACACCGACGAGCTGGTCGACGAGCTCGGGCGTCTCGCGCAGCGGGTAGTCGCCGGCGTCGAAGAAGCGCACCTCGGCGCCGAGCGTGGCGGCGGCGCGCTCGGCCTCGTCGCGACGGATCGCCTTGATCTCGTCGAGGCTCTTTCCCTCGCGCCAGGCGCGAGCGGACTCGCCGCGCTCGCCGTAGGTGAGGCAGGCGATGGTCACCTGCTCGCCGCGGGAGGCAGCGAGTGCGATCGCGCCCCCGGCGCGCCAGACGAAGTCGCCGGCGTGCGCGGTGATCACGAGGGTCGAGGGTGCCGAAGGAGAAGCGGTGTCGGCCACGGCGGTCCTTTCGTGAGGTTCCCGGCCGTCGGTCGAGGCGGTGGCGGGAACGAGGGTTTCAACAACAAGAGCGGGTACGGGTGGGCTTGCGGCGGTGCCGCCCGGTCAGCCGGTGGCGTCGAGGCCCAGCACAGCGACGGTGACCCTACGGCCGGTAGCCCTTCTTCGCCTTCTGGATCAGCTCGTACACGTGACCGCGCAGCTCGGTGAAGCGGCGCGAGGACCGGGTCTCGAGCTGGTCACGCTCGTCGGGAAGGTCGACGCGGACATCCTCGATCACGACCGTCGGCCGGTTCGAGAGCACGAGCACCCGCTGGCCCAGGTAGACCGACTCGTCGATGTCGTGGGTGACGAACAGGACCGTGATCCCGAGGCGCTTCCAGAGCGTGCGGATGAGGTCCTCCAGGTCGGCACGGGTCTGGGCGTCGACGGCGGCGAACGGCTCGTCCATGAGCAGGACCTCGGGCTGGTACGCGACCGCGCGGGCGATCGCGACCCGCTGCTGCATCCCGCCGGAGAGCTGCCACGGGTACGCCGACGGGACGTCGCCGAGACCGACCGCGTCCAGGGCCTCGTCGACGAGTGCGTGCCGCTCCGCCCTGCCGATCCCCTTCTCCCGCAGCGGCAGCTCGACGTTCTGACGGACGGTCATCCATGGGAACAGGCTCCGCCCGTACTCCTGGAACACGACTGCCATCCCGGGCGGCGGACCTGTCACGGGTTCGTCGTCGAGCAGCACCTCGCCCGAGGTCGACTCCAGCAGGCCGGAGATGCAGCGCAGGAGCGTGGTCTTCCCGGCGCCGGAGGGGCCGACGATGCAGACCAGCTGGCCACGCGGCACCTGGAAGGTGAGGTCGCGGATCGCCTCGAGCTCGGAGTCCTGGGTGCGGTAGACCTTCTGCAGGCTGCGCACGTCGAGCGCGATCGTTGCGCCGTCCGGGATCACGGGTCGGTCTCCGGTGGTCGCTGCGGCGCTCGCGCGCTCGTCGGTCGTGGTCTTCACGTCATGCTCCTCTGTCTGCGCGACGTACGCCGCGGTACCACGCGAGCGCACGGTGCTCGACCAGCCGGAACAGGCCCGCGAGGGCCACGCCGATCAGGCCGAGCAGGATGATGCCGGTCCACATCTCGGGCACGGCGAAGGCCCGCTGGAACTGCACGATCGAGGCACCGAGACCGCGGTTCGCTCCGAACAGCTCGCTGATCACCATGAGGATCACGCCGATCGACAGAGCCTGGCGGGCACCGGCGGCGATCTGCGGGCTCGCGCCGCGCAGGACGACCTGCAGGAGGCGCGTGCGGGAACGGAACCGGTAGACCCGTGCGGTGTCGAGCTGGACCTCGTCGAGGCCGCGGACGCCCTCGACGGTGTTCAGCAGGATCGGCCACAGGCAGCCGAGCGCGATCGTCACGATCTTCGAGGTCGACCCCGTGTAGCCGGCGAACAGGGCGATCACCGGCACCAGCACCGGCGGCGGGATCGCCCGGAAGAACTCCATCGACGGCTCGCAGAGCGCGCGTACCGTACGGGAGAGCCCGACCAGGATCCCGCCCGCGACCCCGGCGACCAGCGCCAGGGCGTAGCCGATGCCGAGCCGGGCCAGGCTCGGCAGGGCGTCGTTCACGATCCGGTCTGCGTCCCAGGTCTGCGGGAACGCCTCGAGGATCGTCGACAGCGGTGGCCAGAAGATGCTCGTGCTGTCGGCGGAGGCGACCCACCACAGCGTGAGCAGCACCAGGGGGAGGGCGAGCAGCCAGAACAGCTGCCGGCCCCAGGTGGCGACGGTCGTCATAGGTCCCTCCGGATCGAGGCGTGCCAGTGCAGCGCCCGCCGCTCGATGGTGCGGGCGCCGAGGTTGACCGCGACGCCGACGAGGCCGACGACGATCACCAGGGCGTACGTGAGCGCGACCGCACCCGAGCTCTGTGCGACGCCGATGGCGTTTCCGAGCCCCGGCACGCCGATCACGAGCTCCGCGGTGATCTCGAGGATCAGCGCGACCGCGGCTGCGAGCCGGAACCCGGTGAGCACGTAGGGCAGCGCGGTCGGCCAGATCACCCGCCGGACGAGCGCCCGGCGGGAGAAGCGGTACGAGCGCGCGGTGTCGCGTACGACCGGATCGACGTCGGCGACGCCGTACAGCACCTGCACGAGCACCTGCCAGAACGACGCGTACACCACGAGGACGAGGGCCGATGCGGGCTTGCTGCCGTAGATCAGGACGACCAGCGGGATCAGCGCGACCGACGGGATCGGCCGCAGGAACTCGATCGTCGACGCCGTCAGCTTGCGCAGGAAGTCGACGCTGCCGATCACGATGCCGGCCAGCACACCGGCGACCATCGCGGCCGCGAGACCGATCGCCCACCCGCGCAGGGTCTCGCCGAGCTGGGTCCAGAACGACGCCTCGGTGACCTCCCGCGCCAGGGCGGAGAACATCTCCGTCGCCGGCGGGAGGTACGCGGGGTCGACCAGGCCGAGGGTGGGGAGGAGCTGGACGACGGCGACCACGAGCGCGAGCCCGGTCAGGCCGAGCAGCGCGTCGCGGGTCCGCGGTGCTCGTGTCACGGCAGCAGCGTGTCGATGTCGGGCTGCTCGGAGTACAGGCCGTCGGTCACGGCCAGCTCGGACAGAAGCTCGACGGAGTCGACGTCGATCTCCGACGTCCAGCGCGGCAGGATGACCTGCTCCTGGAGGTCGGCGTCGAGCTCCGTGTAGGTGCCGAGGACCTCGCGAACCGCATCCGGGTTCTCCTGGGCGTAGTCGAGCGACTCGTTCATCGCGCTTGTGAACGCCTCGACGACCTCCGGATCCTCCTGGGCGAACTGCTCGGAGGTGAAGTACATCGCCACGGTGAGGTCGGGGTCGGTCTGGACGAAGTTGTCCGTGACCGCGCGCATGCCCGAGGACGTGCCGATCGTGAGGAACGGCTCGACGACCTGCCCGGCGTCGACGTCACCCTTCTGGATCGCGGGGATGATGTCGGGGAAGGCCAGCTCGACGTACTCGATGGTCGACGGGTCGCCTCCGTCCTTGCGGACCGCCTCGTTGGTCGTGGTGGTGTTGATGTTGTTCAGCGTGTTGACCGCGACCTTCTTGCCCTCGAGGTCCGCGGCGGTCTTGATGTCGGAGTCCGCGGGGACGATCACCGCGCCGAAGTCGTTGCCCTCCTCGCCGGTGGACGAGACACCGTCGGCGACGACCGTCAGCGGGAGGCCCTCGGACGTCGCGAGCAGCAGCGAGATGGTGTTGCTGAAGCCGAACTGGAACTGCCCGCTCACCACGCCGGGCACGATCGCCGCACCGCCCTGTGCGGTCTCGAGCGTCACGTCGAGGCCCTCGTCGGCGAAGAAGCCCTGCTCGACGCCGAGGTAGATCGGCGCGACGTCGAGGATCGGGATGACGCCGACCGTGACCGCGGTCGTGTCGTCGCCGGATCCGTCGCCGGCGGAGGCGTCGTCGCCACCGCAGGCGGTCGCCGTCGCGCTCAGCGTCAGGGCCAGCGTGAGTGCGGCGATCGTGCGGCCTCGCCGCCGGGCGACGCGGGTGAACAACCGGTGCATCGGGTCCTCCTTGAGAGGGTCAACGGCCCGCCGCGGGTGTGGCGGGGGATTGTGTGACGGACGCTACACCAGATTGTGAACAATAGTGAAGCCAATTTGTGGAGCGATCGGAACCGTGACCTCCCCGAGACCTGTCGGTGGCGAGGCGCGAGCGGAGCGAGCGATCGAGACCCGTTCGCAAGATTGCATTGCAGATTGTTGACGATCATGTGTAACGTCCGTCACACCCCAGCGGCGTCCGTCGCGTTCTCGGGTGGGCTCTGAACCCAGAGGAGTTCTCGATGCCTTGGACCTTCCAGAGGCAGGAGCGGCCGTCGGTACGCAGCACTCGCCGACGTCCGGCCTTTCTCGCGGCCGCCGTGGGTGCCGCCGCGATCCTGGTGCTGTCGCTCGCGCAGGCCGGTACGGTCAGCGCCGCGACGAGCGCCGGTTCTCACGGGCGCACCGCCGTCACCGCCGACGGCCTGCGTGACCTCGCCGCGCTCGCCCCGGTGATGGCGTGCGAGGACGTCGTCGGTCTCGACCTCGACGGCGTCACCGACGCACCCGTCACGATCACGGCCGCGAGCGTGGTCGACGACGGCACCACCGCCCCGTACTGCGAGGTGACCGGCACGGTCGCCCCGGCGAACACGATCATGGTCCGTCTCCCCGTCGAGGGGTGGACCCAGCGGTACGTCCAGACCGGCTGCGGCGGGCTGTGCGGCAACGTGCGGATCAACTACGGCCAGTCCTCCGGTTGCCCGGTGATCGAGGACGGCAGCGTCGCCAGCGCCAGCACCGACATGGGGCACCAGGGTCAGAACGACGGCTCGTGGGCCGCGGACAACCCGCAGGCGCAGATCGACTTCGCGTACCGCGGGGTGCACGTCACCGCCGAGGTCGCGAAGGCGCTCATCACGAGGTTCTACGGACAGGCGCCCGCGTACTCGTACTTCACCGGCTGCTCCGACGGCGGCCGCGAGGCGCTGATGGAGGCGCAGCGCTACCCCGACGACTTCGACGGGATCGCCGCGGGCGCTCCGGCGAGCAACATGGCGGTGCAGAACACGTACCACCACGCCTGGAACGTGCTGGCCAACCAGGACGAGAAGGGGCAGTTCATCCTGCTCGCCGACAAGCTGCCGGTCGTCCACGACGCGGTGATCGCCGCGTGCGACGGGATCGACGGCGTGGAGGACGGGATCCTCGACGATCCGCGCGCCTGTGGCTTCGACCCGATGACGATCGTCTGCGCCGACGGTCAGGACCCGTCGACCTGCCTGTCGACGGAGGAGGCCGAGGTCGTCCAGAAGCTCCACGAGGGTGCGAGGACGGCCGACGGGAAGCGTCTCGAGCAGGAGATCTCGCACGAGTGGGGCTCGGAGCTGGAGTGGACGCTGTTCGTTCCGGCGACACCCGACGGGCACGCGCAGAGCGAGAACTTCGCGCTGTCGTACCTGCGCTACCTCGCCGACCCGAACGACGCGGACCCCGACTACGAGCTCAGCGACCTGCCGCTGACCGTCAAGGGCTTCTGGGACACCGTGATGCCCTCGTCGAGCTACATGGCCGCGCTGGACCCGGACCTCAAGGCGTACCGCAAGGGCGGCGGCAAGCTGCTGCTGTGGCACGGGTGGAACGACCAGCACATCTCACCGCAGAACACCCTCGCGTACTACGACGCGATGCAGAAGACGATGGGCAAGGGCGCGGTGAAGCAGTTCGCGAAGCTCTACCTGTTCCCGGGCATGGCGCACTGCGGCGGTGGCGACGGCCCGAACTCGACCGATGTGCTCACCCCGGTGATGGCGTGGGTCGAGAGCGGCCGGGCCCCTGACCGGCTGATCGCCTCCGCGACCGACGATCAGGGCACGGTGACCCGAACCCGCCCGGTCTACCCGTACCCGACCGTCGCCCGCTACGACGGCACCGGCAGCACCGACGACGCCGCGAACTTCGTGGCGTACACACCGAAGAAGGACGTTGGACCGGACTACCGCTGGGTCGGCGAGTCGCTCCTGTCACACGGCTACCAGACGCAGTGCAAGGCCGTCGGCGACGACCTCGTCTGCAAGCCGCTCCATCCGAAGGGCAAGGCGAAGAAGCACGGCAAGGGTCACCCGAACGACAAGGGGGGCCACGGCCGTACGGGGCGCTGACCTCGCTGCTGAACCTGGCACGCTGTCCGTCGCAGGGAGGCGGACAGCGTGCCAGACCCGCGGCCGCCAGACCGTCCCGTGCCGTCGGCGTAGTCTGCCGTCGTGGACGCCCGCAGGCTCATCCTCGGTGACTGGACCCCGCTGGTCCGTGACGGCATCGACGTGCTCCGCATCGGTCTCGTCGTCGCCACCCTGGTCGCGCTCGTCGCCGGCAACGTCGGCGGCGCGCTGGCGCTCGGCTTCGCGACGGTCCTGGCGCTGCTCGCGCGGATCATCAACCTCCCGCGGCCGTACGACGCCGGGTTCGTCCTCGTGCTCACGTTGCACGCGGTCGGGGAGGCGCTCGGCTGGTACGACTCGATCAGCTGGTTCGACCGCGTCGTGCACGTGGTGCTGCCGTGCCTGGTCGCCCCGGTGCTCTACATCGGGCTCGCGAGGCTCGACGTCCTGCCCGACCCGCGCGACGAGACGCACGCGCGGCACTACACCGGGATGGCGATCGTCGTGTTCTGCCTGGGCATGGCGGTCGGCGGGCTGTGGGAGATCGTCGAGTTCACCTCCGACGGCACGTTCGACACCGCGCTGTCGGAGGGCAACTCCGACACCGTCGGCGACCTCGTCGCCGATGCCGTCGGGTCGCTGCTCGGTGCGCTCCTCCTGGTCGCGTGGGCGGTGTGGGGGTGGGGATCCGTCCGGCGCATCACCGGCGTCAACACCTACGAGGACGCGGACGCGTGATCTATCCCGACCCCGATTCGTCGAGTTGCGGCGCGATCGGATGTGCCGGAAGTCGCCGGAACTCGACAAACCGTGGACGCGGGCGGTGCGTGTCAGACTGGCGGTCGTGATCGACGTCACCGCGCACCAGCTCCGGGTGTTCGTCGCCGTGGCGCGGCACGGGCACTTCGGGCGCGCGGCCGAGTCGCTGCACCTCGCCACGTCGACGCTGAGCGAGAACGTCGCGACGCTCGAGCGCCGGATCGGGCGGCGGCTGTTCGACCGAGGACGCAGCGGCGCGAGCCTGACGCCCGAGGGTGTCGAGCTCCTGCCGCTCGCGGAGCGGGTCGTCGACGGGATCGACGCGATCGCCGCGTGGGGACAGCGCGTACGGGACACACCGCGCGTACGGGTGGGCCTGATGGTGACGACACCGCGGTTCCGGGCGGTGATGACCGAGGCGGCGCGCGAACGGCCCGACGTGCAGTGGGAGATCCGGCAGCTCGGGTTCGACGGGTGGGTCGCGGCGCTGGAGCGCGGCGACGTCGACTGCGCGTTCGTCGCGGAGGCCGGGCCGCTGCCTGCGCACCTGCACGCCGAGTCGCTGTGGTCCGAAGGGCTCGTCCTCGTCGTCCCCGAGGCGCACCCGCTCGCCGCGCAGCCGTCGGTGGAGGTCGCCGACCTGGCCGGCGAGACGTTCATCGCGGTCCACGACCCGACCGGCGAGCACGCGTGGCTGCAGACCATCACCGGCCGCGACGACCTCAAGACGATGGCGGTCGCGCACTCGTTCGAAGAGGTCCTCGAGCTGTGCGGTGCCGGCCTCGGGGTCAACATCGCAGGGGCGTCGGCGCCGGAGTCGTTCGCGCGGCCCGGGCTCGCCTTCGTACCCCTGCGCGGTGTGCCCGACGTGACCACGTCGCTGTGCTTCGCGCGGGAGCAGCCGACGGAGGTGGTGCGGGAATTCGGTGACCTCGCGCACGCGGTGGTGGAGCAGATCGCCCGCGCGTGACGCCTCGGACCGTCGGGTCTCGATCACTCGCTTCGCTCGCGCCTCGACCGGCGGGGGACTCTCACGCTGGTCGAGGCGGGCGAGGGACGAGCCCGATCGAGACCCCCAATGAACGAGTCAGGGGTCTCGATCGCTCGCTGCGCTCGCGCCTCGACCAGCGGGGGACTCTCACGCTGGTCGAGTCGGGCGAGGGACGAGCCCGATCGAGACCCCCAACGAACGAGTCAGGGGTCTCGATCACTCGCTTCGCTCGCGCCTCGACCAGCGGGGGACTCTCACGCTGGTCGAGTCGGGCGAGGGACGAGCCCGATCGAGACCCCCAACGAACGAGTCAGGGGTCTCGATCACTCGCTTCGCTCGCGCCTCGACCAGCGGGGGACTCTCACGCTGGTCGAGTCGGGCGAGGGACGAGCCCGATCGAGACCCCCAACGAACGAGTCAGGGGTCTCGATCGCTCGCTTCGCTCGCGCCTCGACCAGCGGGGTGGGTCTTCGCTCGCGCCTCGACCGGCGGATCCGTTCGGGTTTCCCGAAGGGTGGTTCGCGACTTCCTGTTGGACGTGACCCAGGTCGCACTCGGAGCATGGTCGGCGACCACCCGTACCGCCCACGCCGTATCTCCGGGAGACGACGATGTCCCAGCCGCCGCCGCTGCGCGCGCTCGAGTACGCGCGGCGCGACACCGGCCCGCTCGTGCTCGACCTGCACCGACCCCACGCGTCCGCGCCGGTGCCGGTAGTTGTGTGGCTGCACGGCGGCGGTTGGTTCACCGGCGACCGCGAGCTCGCGCCCGATCCGCGCCACCTGACCGAGCGGGGGATCGCGATGGCGTCGATCGAGTACCGGCTGTCGGGCGACGCGCTCTTCCCCGCTCAGCTGCACGACGTCCGCGCGGCGATCCGGTGGTTTCGCGCGCACGCCGGCGAGCTCGGCCTGGACGGCGACCGGATCGCGCTCTGGGGCGCATCGGCCGGCGGGCATCTGGCGGCACTGGCCGGACTCACCGGACACTTCGACGCCCTTCCCGGCGAGCAGCGCGCCGACCACCCCCGGACCGTCCAAGCTGACGCCGACCACCCCGTACGGGACGCGTCGGTGACCGCGGTCGCCGCCGCGTACCCGCCGGTCGACCTCCTCGGCGACCAGGTCCCGCCCGGGGCGCCGCTCGGACCGCCCGACCCGGCGGCGACCCCGGAGGCGCGCCTGCTCGGCGGGATCCCGGCCGAGCACCCGGACCGCGCCCGCTCCGCTTCCCCGCTCACCTACGTCACCGCGGACGCGCCGCCGTTCCAGATCGCGCACGGCACCGGCGACCTGATGGTCCCGTCGCGGCACAGCGAGCTGCTGTACGAGGCGCTGCTCGCCGCCGGCGCCGACGCGGAGCTGTGGCTCGTCGACGGGTACCGGCACGGGTTCCTCAACCCCGCGGGGCGGGCCGACGTACCGGCCGCGATGGACGACGGCCGCCTCGCCGCCGAGGTGTCCCCGAAAGCCACCGTCTGCTCCTCGCGCCACCCCTGCCCCGTGCCGACGACGTTCGGCTTCGACCGCACCGCCGACTTCCTCGCGCGATGCCTGACGGAAGGATCCGCATGACCACTCTCGACCTCGAGTCCGTGCACCAGATGCGTCCCGTCGTGGATACGCTGCCCGGCGAGCCCGTCCCGTACGCGATCACGAGCGGGGAGGGCCAGCGGTACGAGGTGGACGGCCAGCTGTGGACCGTCGTCGCCCGTGCGGCCGACTCGGGCAACGCGTTCGACGCGGCGTTCGTCCTCGGACCGCGCGGCGCGTCTGCCCCGTTCCACAGCCTCGCCGAGCACCAGCGGTCGTACGTGGTGTTCGAGGGGAGTGTGCAGGTGTGGCTGCCGGGGGAGAGCCGCGTGCTCGGCACCGGCGACACGATCCACGTCCCGCCGGGCGTCCCGGTCGCGTACCGGATGCTCTCGGAGATGACCAAGCTGCTGTTCTGGAGCGCGCCGGGCGGTGCGCTCGACGCGCTGCTCGAGGGCGAGTCGCCGGTCGCGACGCACGTGTACCCGGCCGCCGACGTCCCGCCGCCGAGCGGACGGCTGATCGTTCCCGGCGGGGCGTCGGTCCACGACCTGCCGCAGGTCGACGCGCGCGACGGCGACGACGTGGCGCTGCCCGGCGGCGTCGAGCCGTACTTCCTGCGCGCCGGCGAGGGCGACCGCCGGATGTGGCCGGACGCGGTCAACGCGTTCTCGGCGCGCGGCCGCAACACCGGTGGCCGCTACATCGCCGTCACGACGATCGGCGCCCGCCAGCCGTACATCCCGCGGCACTTCCACTCCCAGCACACCGAGAACTTCTTCTGCCTCTCCGGCCGGATCTGGCTCTGGGTGAACGGCGAGCAGGTGCTGCTCACGCCCGGCGACTACGTGCACGCGCCGGCGGGGACGATCCACAGCTTCGCGCTCGGCGGCCACGCCACGCGGATGCTCGGGATCCTCACGACGGACGTGTTCGAGCCGTTCTTCGACCGCACCGGTCCGGCGACCGACGACCACGTCTACACCGAGGGGATGATCGACCCGTCGGTGATGATGGGCCGCCTCCAGGAGATCTCCGACCTCGACGTGACGATGGTCGGCCCGCCGCCCGAGACGCCCGCGGGGCTCTGAACCCCGCCGTGCGGCAGGAGGTGCCCCATGCCCGGTGACCTGCGCAGTCTCGACCTCAACCTGATGCTCGCGCTCGACGCGCTGCTGACCGAGCAGAACGTCACGCGTGCCGCGGAGTCGCTCGCGCTGAGCCAGCCGGCGACGTCGCACGCGCTGGCGCGGTTGCGCAGGCACTTCGGCGACGAGCTGCTGGTGCGGCACGGCAACGAGTACCGGCCCACCCCGCTCGCGCGCCAGCTCCGCGTCCGGGTCGCGACCGCGCTGGCGACGGCGCAGCGGGTGTTCGACGCGACGGCGTCGTTCGATGCCGAGCATGCCGACGACGAGTTCATCGTGATGGCGTCGGACTACGCGTCGGTGGTGCTCGGGGCGCGTGCGTCGGCGCTGGCGCGTACGGAGGCGCCGGGCGTACGGATCCGGTTCACGGGCGTGACGCCGCACGCGGTCGAGCACGTCCAGTCGACGCTGAGCGCAGTGGACGCGCTCGTCCTGCCGTACGGGCTGGTCGGCGACCTGCCCTCGCTGCGGCTCTGCACCGATGACTGGGTGTGCGTCCTCGCGGCGGACAACGCTCTGGTCGGAGACGAGCCGAGTCTCGCCGACCTCGCGGCGCTGCCGTGGGCGGTGATGTCGGAGCGACCCGCGACCTTCGCGTCGGCGGCGCGCCAGCTCCGCACGCTCGGCGTCGAACCGCGGGTCGAGGTCGTCACCGACAGCTTCGTCTCCCTGCCGTTCCTGCTCCAGGGCACGCCGCGGGTGGCGCTGCTGCAGCGGCGGCTCGCGGCGCGGTTCGCCGGTGTCGCCGGGCTGCGGACCGTCGAGTGCCCGTGGCCGGTCGCGCCGCTGGTCGAGGCGGTCTGGTGGCACCCGGTCCGCGAGCATGACCCGGCGCACCAGTGGCTGCGCGGGCTGCTCGCCCGGGCGGCGGGGTCTCTGGATGGCGCCGCCTTGGACGTGGCCGCACCCGCCGGTACGGCGGCACCCGCCCGTACGGGCTCGGTGGCGCTGGCGTGATTCTCAATGATCGAGAAGGCCTCTCGTCTGCGCCTGTGACCGCGGACACGCTGGGGCGGCGATGTGGCTCCGGTCACGTCGACCGCCCGAACTTCCGACGCCCAGGAGCACCCATGTCCACTGCGACCCGATCCGCACCACGATCGCGGACCCTCGTCTACGTCTTGTGCTGGCTGTGTCTCGTGGCCGACGGCTACGACCTGATGGCGTACGGGGCGACGCTCCCGGCGCTGATCGGTCAGCCGCCGTTCAACCTCACCGTGGACGGTGCTGGTCACGTCGGCAGCCTCGCGCTGACCGGCATGCTCGCCGGCTCGCTGGTCGCGGGCACGCTGACCGACCGGATCGGGCGGCGCAAGATCTTCCTGGCGAGCGTCACGATCTTCTCCGCCGGCATGGTGCTGGCCGCTCTGGCGCCGAACGTCGAGGCGTTCGTCGCGCTGCGCATCCTCACCTGCTTCGGCGTCGGCGGTCTGCTGCCGACCGCGGTCGCGCTGGCGAGCGAGTTCACGCGGCCGGAGACGCGATCGCGCACCCTGGGGCTCGTGCTGACCGGTCCGCCGGTCGGCATGGTGGTCGCGTCGTTCTTCGCGTCGCGGGTCGTGGCGGACCACGGGTTCCGTCCGGTCTACCTCGCGGCCGGTCTGATGCTGCTCGTCGTGCCGGTGCTGTTCCGGGCGCTGCCGGAGTCGCCGAGCTACCTCGCGGCGCGCGGTGACGCCGAGGCGGCAGCACGGGTGCGCGACACGTACGGCCTCCCGACGCCGGCGGCTCCGGCGGTGCCGGCCGGCACCGCGGCCGGTGCTGCGGGCGGGCGGTTCTCGTCGGTCACCGCGCTGGTGTCCGGGCGCATGCTCGTGCCGACCCTGCTGATCTGGGCGACGACGTTCTTCAGTCTGCTCACCGTCTTCGGGATCACGACGTGGCTGCCGCAGGTGATGGCGACGTCCGGGTACGGGCTCGGGTCGTCGATCAACTTCCTGCTCGTCTACTGCCTCGGCGCCGTCGTCGGCACCGTGATCGCGGCGTGGCTCGCCGACCGGTTCGGGCCGAAGCCGCTCGTGATCGCCGGCTACCTCGCCGCCGCGATCGCGCTGACGCTCGTGTCCGGCCAGCCCGCGACCGGGCTGCTCGTGGTGCTGGTGATGCTGGCCGGATTCGGCGGGTTCGGCACGCAGAACATCCTCAACGACTTCATCGCCCGCTTCTACCCGGCGTCGTCGCGTGCGTCCGGGCTCGGCTGGGCGCTCGGCGTCGGCCGGATCGGCGGCATCGTCGGACCGACGTTCGGCGCCTGGGTCGTCTCCGGCAACGATCCCCTGCACGCGACCGCCACCGCCTTCGCGATCACCGCGCTGCTCGGCGGCATCGTGATGGCGCTCGTGCCCAAGAAGGCTCCGCTCGACACCCCGGCCGCGGAGGCCGCGTCCCTGGAGGAGATCGCTCGATGACCGCACCCCGCGACCCGCACCCCGTCCCGGCACAGGTCGACGTCCTGATCGCCGGCGGAGGCCCCAGCGGGCTGTTCCTGGCCGCCGACCTGGCGGGTCGCGGGGTCCGCAGCGCCGTCCTCGAACCGCGCGTCGAGCTCGACTGGCTCCACCCGCGCGCGAAGACGACGAACGCCCGCACGATGACGCACCTGCGGCGCATCGGCCTGGCCGACCGGCTCCGCGACGCGTCGCCGCTGCCGGTCGACTACTCCGACAGCGTCGCGTTCTGCACGTCGCTGGTCGGGCACGAGCTGACGCGGTTCCACGAGGCGTTCCAGCTGCGGTCGGGCCGATACGACGTCGCGCCCGAGTGCGGCCAGCAGGTCGCGCAGCCCGTCGTCGAACAGGTCCTGCGCCGGGCCGTGGAGGCGCAGCCCCTCTCGACGCTGTGTCTGGGGTCGCGGTTCGTGGGGCTGGAGTCCGAGCCGGATGCGGTCGACGGTGTGGTGGCCCGGGTGGCTGACGCGGCGGGGGAGGAGCGGCTCGTCCGTGCGCGCTACCTCGTCGGTGCCGACGGCGTCTCGTCGGACGTACGGCGGGCGCTGGGGCTGCGGCTCGAGGGCTCGTCCGCGGCGAAGTCGAACCTCGGTCTGCTGTTCCGCTCCGAGGCCCTCGCCGACCTGGTCCGGATCGACCCGGCGGTGCAGTTCTGGGTGGTCGGGCGCACGTACGCGGGGATGATCGGGCAGATGGACCTCGACGGTCTGTGGTGGTCGATCGTCCAGGGGTACGACGCGGAGGCGCCCGCGTTCGCCGGCGTGCCGCGCGACGCAATCATCCGCGACCTCGCCGGGGTCGGCGACGACGTGGACGTGGAGGTGCTCGCGGAGGACCCGTGGACCGCGCGGATGCTGCTCGCGCCGCAGTACCGCCGCGGCCGCTGCTTCCTCGTCGGCGACGCCGCGCACGCGAACCCGCCGTGGGGCGGGCACGGCTTCAACACCTGCATCGGCGACGCTGCGAACCTCGCCTGGAAGCTCGACGCCGAGCTGCACGGTTGGGCGGGACCAGGCCTGCTCGACTCGTACGAGGCGGAGCGCCGGCCGGTCGCGCGCCGCACGATCGACGATGCGGCGACGAACGGGACCGCCCTGGCCGATGACTTCGTGCAGGAGGGTCTGGGCGATGCGGGGGAGCGGGGCGAGGAGCTGCGGCGGCTCGCGGGTGAGGCGTTGCAGGTGAAGACCTCGGAGTTCCTGTCGCTCGGGCTGGTGCTCGGGTACGACTACGCGTCCTCGCCGTGCGTGACGCCGTCGGGTGCTTCCGCGCCGGAGCCGGACCCGATCCGCTACGTGCCGTCGGCGGCGCCGGGATGTCTGCTGCCGCACGCGTGGCTGGCGGACGGGCATTCGCTGTACGACGTGCTGGGGGCGGGCTTCACGGTGCTGGTGGATGCGGGCGCGGAGGTGGATGGCGCTGCGCCGGCTGACCGGGATGCGGAGTCGGAGTTCGCCGCCGCCCAGCGGGTAGCCGACGTCGCCGGGATTCCGCTCGACCTGGTCCGCG
Source organism: Mumia flava (assembly GCF_002797495.1). Classification (NCBI taxonomy): domain Bacteria; kingdom Bacillati; phylum Actinomycetota; class Actinomycetes; order Propionibacteriales; family Nocardioidaceae; genus Mumia; species Mumia flava. The sequence goes on along the minus strand of NZ_PGEZ01000003.1, from coordinate 4,359 downwards.
TGCGCCGGACGGAGGGCTCGTTCACGCAGGACTGGGACGCGCCGTACGTGCTCGTGCGTCCCGACCAGCACGTGGCGTGGCGGGGGGATAATCCGACCTCCCTCGCCGACGCCGTCTTGCACGCGGCAGCCCAAGGCGGACGACCCTCGCCGAGCGAGGATCCGCGCTCGGCCGTTGATCGAGTGCATACGCGCTGACCTGGCGGGGCCCTGCGGAGTTGCGACGGTGCGACCCATGGCATCGTCCCATCCGACCGGGCTAGCGTGCGACCTTCCGCCCACATTGACGCAGCCCGCGTGGGTGAAGCATGGCCCGAACTCGCAGGAGGGAACGCCCCCCCCCCCCCCCCCCCCCCCCCCCCCCCCCCCCCCCCCCCCCCCCCCCCCCCGCCGACCTGCTGCCGACTCTCTCGCCAGAAGCGGGCGCCCCGGTCGTCAACAGCACATCGTCGGATGGCAGCCGAGTGCCCAAGCCTTGGCCCCACCAGGAGCGGCGCAACACCTGAAATGCTCCAGCTCTGTGGTTGAAAGAGCCCCGGTCCAGAGCTAACCGCGGCTCGATAGGTTCGTTGCCGTATTCAAGTGAGGTGGGTGGACGGCAGTGCCGCCCACCCACCTCATTTCTTCGCGGCGTTGCCGTCCGCGGTTGCCTCCTTCTCCTCTGCCCGAGCAACCGCTGCTGCCTTCACGGAGTCGGTGAACGACTGCGTCTTCACCACGTCCCGCGTAAGGACATCTCCCGCAAGGACCGCGTCGATCACCTCGATCGCTTCCTTGAACGCCTCGACCGATGCGTCATCGGACCACAAGACCTCGGCGATCTTGTTCGCATACCCGGTCATCTTGTTGGCCGTCAGTGCAGGCATGTCCGTTCCGCCGACGAGATAGCGCAGAGCCATCAGCAGGTGGTATCGGGCGGGCTTGTAGTAGACGGGCAGAAGGTTGTTCCGGAAGAGGAACTCCAACCTGTAATAGCCGTACGCCGACACGTAGTACGGCTCGAGCTTGTGAGTGTCAATGAAGATCTTGGTGCCGACCTGCGCCCTCAAGTCCCCGTAGTACCGCGCAGCACGGTGGGCATCGTCTAGGAACATCGCAGCAAAGGCCCGGACCTGCAGGGTCTTGCCGATGATTCGGACCTTCTCGATGCCGTTGGCCGACGCATACTGCTTCGAGCGGCGTTCGTAGTGCAACTTCTTCTTGTCCGGGAACGCGTCATAGAGAGCCTCCAGGCGCTTCTGGAACGCGCTCATCGCGTAGAGATCGTCCGCGGTGACCTCGGTCTGCCGGTTGGTTGCCGTGATGATCGCGCTGATGATCTCCTCGTCAGCCGTCGAGATCACCTTCAGCGGAACGTGGACCTCGTCACTCAGTTCCTCGGCCGCGTCGAACAGAACATGGCTCGTCTGGCACCCATTGACGATCTGGTAGTCCGTGACCACGAACTTGTTGCCGGTCGTATCGAGGCCGCGAGTGACGACGGTTACCCCATTGTTGAGGACCGCGAACCTCTGCTGACCCGCTGGGTCCTGCAACGTCTGTCGAATCTCGCCGTTGACCTCATTGTCTCCCTGGAAGTCTCGGACGTTGTCATAGAACAGAGGCTTCCGGATGTTGCCAAGTGGGTCCGTGATCAGGGACAGGTACTCCTTCGCCGGCAACACACCTAGGTAGGCCTCCTCCACCCCTTCGATTTCGGGCAGCAAGACCTTGTTTGAGAACGAGAACTCGACGGTCACGTTGTTCTTGGAGCGCTGATACGCCGTCTGGATCTCGTTGGCTCCCAGGGGTGTGAACTTGACCTCGCCGAAGAGGCCCGTCGCCATCAGCTGTCCCTTGCGCTTCTCGATCTTGGCCGTCAGGTACTGGTCCTCCTGCCATTGACCGGTCGTTACAAAGGTCATCTCGATCACAGGCTTCTGGCGCTTGAACTTCACGCTCTTCGAGTACAGCCAAGACATGACCTCTCGCGCCGCCTCGACCTTCTCGTTCACCGGCAGCGCAGGGTCCTCTGCGAAGAACTCGTCGACGCCGTCGAAGAACGTCATGATCTGCTCGCCACTGAAGCTGCTGCTCGTCTTGGCCTGGACGAAGATGAACTTCACGTCCAGGAAGCCATTGATTTCGAGCAGATCTGACGCTTCCTCGACCGAACTGATCAGGGCCCCGTTGACGATGATCGCCAGTCCATCGAGCCCTAGATCGCCTTCGCCCCCGACGTGGACGTCCTCCGTGTCGAACTCTTCTTCATGGGCAAGCGACACCACGCAGTAGTCCGCGAATAGTTCGAACAAGTCCGATTCCGACAGGCTCGAAGACAAGGACTGCTCCGACCTGAACTCGTCCAGGTACGACTTCGTAACGCGATCCATCAGATCCCCTTCACTAGCGGTCCACTTCACCCTAAGGCCGCATCACGCCAGCTAGTCGCTGGCCACCACTCCCTGTAGTTCTGGTTGTCCGCGAGCCGCTGATGATCGGGCCGGACCGTTCGCGCATGCTTGTTCGCGTGAACGAACTGACCGAAAAGCTATACAAGTGGCTCGAGGACAGCGGGCGTGCCCTTGAACTTCGCGCCGCGAGATCCCTCATGGGCACGCCCGGCTGCAGGCTGGCCCTGCCCGCCTACCAGTACGAGGACGGGGTGACGAAGAAGCAGCGTGAGGGTGACGTGATGGCCCTCTTCGGAGGCAGTAACCTGTCAAGGACTCTCAACACCTCCTTCAGGCTCGCCGTTGAGTGCAAGTCCGGCAGCGACAAGCCGTGGATCGCTTTCTACGACCAGCGCCGCTCCACCCACCCCGCCAAGCTCAGCGACTGGTGGCTGCCGTGTGGGAAGGACTGGACCGAGGAACTGCGCACCAAAGTCGTCGGGGCGTTCGAGTGGGAGAACGGCCTGCTCACCGACCGGCTTGCCTCGCACGCAGTGTCAGCGCTGGGAAAGGAATCTATCAACAGCGCTCAGGACGCCATCATGCAGTCGATGAGCTTCGCGCGGGCCCTCGCTGGCGAGGGGACGCTGACGATGGCTGGCGACAACATCGGCACGGTCCTAGGCGGCGTCATGCCCGTGGTGGTGACCCAAGCGCCCTTGTTCCAGTGCGAGCTTGGTCATGAGGGCCAGCCGATCCTGACTCCCGTGGAGCGGTTCGACGTCTCCGTCAAGTTCGGCCAGGCGCCGCGGCGGCGCGTCTACGTCGTGTCCGAGGCGGGCCTCGCCGACCTGGCCGGTTCTCTGGGGCGCGCCCTGGACCGCGTGTCTGGCTGAAGCGCCGTCCGACTCTCCTAGCCCCGGTCTTTAATGACGAGGGCGTCGTTCGTGTCGGTGGCGCGTGATGGGGTGTGCGCGTGTCCATGGTGATCTCGGGTACGACGGTGCGCCGGCTGGCGCTGCCGGGCTGCGGTTCTCCGGGTGCTGAGGTGGTGGGCGGACAGGGCTCGTCAAGCCGGTGGTGGTGGGATCGCGGCGATGTTCGCGAACACCGCGACGATCGCTGCGGCCGAGGGCCAGGACTGCGGGATCTTCAGGCGCCGCCGCCGGCCGGTGTGGACGAGTCGGGCGGGGACGTGCCAGAGCCGGTAGCGCAGCGCTTTCGGCTCGCACGTGGCGAGGGTCTTCGCGTCGCCGGTCAGCGCGAGCAGCCTGGTCCAGGCGACCACATCGGCGGCGATCATGGTCAACGCGAGCCAGGTCTGGTTGATCGCGAACTATCGCGACGGGAAGCGGCCGAGTCCGGAGTCCTTGGCGTGGCGGATGCGGTCCTCGACGCGGGCGTGGGCGCGGTGCCTGGCTTCCAGGAAGGCGAGCTGCCCGACCGGGGTGTTGGTTGCGAACGCTTGGTAGCGCCGCCCGTCGGCCTCTTCGAACAGCGACAGCTGCGCACCCGGATGCGGACGCTCCCGGCGGACGATGACCCGCATCCCGTCAGGCCCTTCGTGAGCATCGTCGTCTCGAGCAGCCCGGTGAGCTCGGCGACGTCACCGCCGTCACGTACACCGCCGTCGGCGTCGAGCGCGGGCGTCCAGACGTTCTTCGGGACCAGCCGGATCGCGTCGCGGAGCTTCTCGGTGACCGCGAAACCCACTGAGTATTCCACCGTCCGGCCGCGGACCTGGCCTTGGGCGACGATCCAGTCCAGCAGGCCGTGGGAGGCGCCGGCCCCGTCGCCACGGATCAGCAGGTTCTTGCGATGCCGGCTGGGGATCTGGGTGATCGCGTCGGTCAGGACATCGATGTGGTCGGCTGTCGTGTTCGACCCGGCTGAACCGCCGGTGCGCAGCTTGGCGGCCACGAACTCTTGCGTGTTGTCGCACCAGACGCCGAGCGGGTGGTACCCGAACGTCTTCTTGAACGTGGGCG